>JAGVXV010000055.1 GCA_018303625.1 Candidatus Woesearchaeota archaeon | reverse complement strand
CATACTTATAAATATTTCTTAAAAAATAAAAGAAAGAGTATCTTTACTTTTTACTCGGCACTACCATAACTTTCTCAGTCTTAAAGCTTTTATATATGCCTTCCAATATATCAGTTCCAGCATATCCAGCAAGCAGGCTCAATCTTGGATCAAAGTTGAAAACTATGCCAGTAAAGACACCTATAATCATAGCAATATAGCAAAAGACACAAATATTCAGACAATAAACAATGTCTTTTGCTTATTACGAACGGACAACACTTGTTCGATATTTATTGTCCGTGAGTATAGTTACAGTAATAGCCCAATAGCTCCAAAGGATTTTCCTTTTCAGAGCCAACGCTTTCAATAGGCCAACAACTCCTCTTGTCAGTCCTCCTACTCCGCCTAATAATCCAGCTAAAATTAATTCATTCATTTTACTTCTTCTTATTTGTCTGATTCTCTAATTCCTTTAGTATAGTGTCGATTCTTGGCTTTATCTCTGGCAGCCTTTCCTTGATAGTCTTCCATACAACTTCATAGTCAACTATAAAATAGGAATGGATAATCTTGTCCCTCATTCTTGCCATGTCGCTCCAAGGGAGTTCCTTGTATTTCTGCCTTATTTCCTTAGGGACATTTTTTGTAGCCTCGCCTATAATTTCAATCTTTCTTACTACAGCACTTGATGTTTTTTCATCTGCTTTGAACTCCTCAAGAGTCATATTGCCTAGAAATTCATCAATTTGTTCAATACACTCTTTTATATCCTGAATGAATAATTTATACTCTCTTTTCATACGATTTTCAGCTCCCTTAATATGCTGTCTCTCAGCTCCTCCCTTATAGATTGCTTTCTCACAAGGTCAACTTTCTTTCCCAGCAGTGTTTGAAGCTTTCTTTCTAGTTGAATAAACTTAATCAAGTCTGGCACATCATCAAAGTCAACAAGTACATCTATGTCGCTCTTCATTTTGGGCTTTCCCCTGGCAAAAGAGCCAAATATGCCAATTTCCTTTACGCCATATTCCTGTTTCAATAACAATAATTTCTTATTGGATTTTATTGCCCGCTTTATTTGCATTAACTTCATCATTTCAGCCACCTTCCAATCCTATATAGTAATCTAACCTATTCTTTAATCTTTTCATTTTTTCCTTGAAAAGTACTCCAGAAAAGGCTCATCCACTTTTGGAGGCCTTCCTGCCTTGCTTTTCTTTTGAGATTCAGCAGCATACAAAACGCATTTCCTCAATGTGTTGGTAATCAGCTCCTGCATTGTCATAAAATTGGCCTTTGCATGCCCTTCCAGTTCCGCATACATTTCAGGGTTTAATGTCAATAATACCTTTTTGCCTTCCATATAAATCAATATCTTAAAAATATCAATAGATATATAAACCTTTCGGTTGTCGTCTATGAACAGGACTATAAAATAAGTGAATTAAAATTAATAATAATTCAATTAATGCTATTCTTCGCCCCCGAACCCTAAAGAATAGCGAAAACGAGCCCCGATTCTGAACTACTGACGAAAGAACGCTTCGCAGAAATTTATAGTAAAGTGATAATAAAAAACTACTGCAGCAACTGAATTTACGGCAACTCAAAAACTCTGCGGACGCAGTTTTCCCACACTTTGTATGGAAAAAGATTTTAACAAGAATTAGGCGGTTCGGAACGACCGCTTCGCTATTTTGCCAAGCAAAATTCGTTCCTCTCCCAAATTTTTGCCAACTCTGAAAAACTCTCCAGCTCTGAAACGTGTGGGATACCTCACGTTTCGAGGGGAGTTTTTCGAGGGCAAAAACTTCGCCTAATTCTATAAGTTATGTCTAATTCAGAATTCGGGCTAAAAGATAGAAACCGAAAGATTTATTCTTTGCCTTGTAAGGCACTTAAAACTGATTTCTCAAATCTATCTTGTTCAAGAACAGAAAGTCTATGATATTTTTTTGGACACAATCCTCTTTCTGTCCCTCTTGTATCAATTCCTTGAGGAGGTTCATAAGTTATCTTTTGTCGGAAATTTTCTCCAAATTGATTAGCAATTGTCTTTCCAAGACTTTGAACACTTCCATGTCCGCCCATTCCGCCTGATTGAGTGTTCAAACTACAATAATCATAAGATGAAGTATCTTGAAGATGTTCGACAATTCCGACAAATTCTGAACCTTGATATTCTGCCATAAAGATAGATTTGATTAAAACTTTATAAATCTTTCGGTTCTTTTACTACTGCCAAGTTAATATCAATGACGCCCGAATTCTGAACTCTCCTCACTTCGTTCGTCGCCCCGCTGCGCTCTCCTCCTTTCAGTCGTCGGGAGACATAACACCGATTATGCACAATAGCCAACCCCGCAAAAATTACTTCTTTTTGCGATAGATTACATCATGATGTTGCAGGTCTTCAAACCTGATTAGTTTATTATTTTTGTCTACTTTGAATGTGAGAACAAAATGGCTGTCAATATGGACTCTCTTGAACTGTTTCATATCATGGCTTAGATTTTTATAATGGTTTGGGTCTTCACTGTTAATCACTTCTTCAATCTTGTTCAATGTCACTTCATACCTGTTTTTATCCTTCTTAAAAAGCTTCTTCAGAATTTTGATTAGTTTGTCGCTTCTTTCAGGATTATACATTTTCGATTTCCTTTCTTAAATCGTCAATGCTGGCAAATCTTTTGAACTTTCCCTTGTCTATCCTAAGCAATTCTTCCTTATATTCCGGTCTAAGCTCTGGTTCGAGAAGCTCTTCTCCATATTTGTCTATCACAAAATTAACTGCTTCAGACTTGTTCTTAAGCCCGAACTTGCCCCTGATTATAGTCAATAATCTGTCTTCATGTTCACCCAGATTTACAATAGCTTGTACCATTTTGTCATCACCTTATAAATCATTATAATTCATAATAAATAATAATAAACTATTATATAAAGCTTCCGCTTTTTGCGGGGTTTGGCTACTCCTCCGTTCCTCGACCTCCGGGACTGCAGTACTCGGCCTTCGCTCCATTTATTGACTTCGTCATAAAATCCGCTCAGGGTGCATAACACCGATTAAAATCAATTTTTGAGTTGCCGTCGATAAAGTTGCCGGTTAACCGTAAATTCTTTTAGTTGCTGCCTTCGTTTAGCAGTATAACAAAAACGAGAAAACCGAAATTACTTATATTGTGATTTAGGTGCTCGATATCGTGACCCTATTTCTTTTATGAATAACATTTTTTCAGGAACAGATGACACCATACCCTACATTGTAAAGAAGCCTAAAGAGCAAGAAGAGATAATAGAGAAACAAAATTTAGTAAGAAAAAGTTTTATGAATATTTACACAATGGAAGGTACATTTGTCAAAACTGTTTGTGGTCCTGACCCTGATGAAGTCCAAAAGCAGAAATACGAGAAATCGAAAAAAGAATTTAAGGAATCTATGGGTGGATTTATGCAAGAACTAGATGATTGGTTTAATTTCGGATGAAACAGATGATTAATCACATAAAAAGAGTAATTTTTAATTTTATTTGCACGCTATGGTACTTAAAATTTGGAAGTATCAATAGTATAATAACAACTATGATTTGGTCAGAAGTTAGGTTAATTAATTTTGATTTTTTGTATGAAAATATAGGTGTAAAAATTTATTTAACTGGAGTCACACTTATTCTGTTGTGGTATGAACACTCAGCTAATATTGATGAAATAAAGAGAATATGGAATAAACAATAAGTGTGTCTCTTAATTCTTGCCTTTGCGTCCATAGGTTTTAGTTTTTCTTGTACCTAAACTTCTTCTCATAATCCCTATGATTCATAATGTCCAATATCAAGGAAATAATTTCTACTTCACTGCCCCTGATTGTGTATATCATTCTCCAAGCGCCAGAAAGGTCAACTTTCCACAAATTATTTGCATCATAATCCCTAATGTATTCTTTTGGAGTTCTGTCTTTAGGGATATGAGTTCCATATTCCGGGTTTGCCTTTAGTATCTCTATTTTCTGCTTTATTGATTTGAGCAAAGTTTGGTGATCACTGCTTGTGATTCCTTTGGCAATTTCTTCGCCCACAACTTTGTTTAAATCGTCAAATTCTTCTTTGGCCTCTCCTGTTATTATCACCTTTGTAGGTTTTCCTTTGAACATTATAGTTCAACCCCTCCCTTTATTGCTTTATCTAGTTTTGGGCTTGGATTGTATATCCATAAAATACCTTTTCTTCCATCTAGTATTTTTCCACTATCCTCCAGATATTTTAGAATTACATTTAAAGTTTGATGCATTATTTTTGTTGGCAGCTTATTCTTTAAATCTTCTCTGGTCATGAGTTTATTGGCCTTTTTTAGAGCATCTTCTACCATTAATACAGTTTTTAGGTTTGGATAATGTATTACTTCTAATTTTTGCATTTCAATCACCAACTTATATGAGATTATACAATAGTATATATAAACTTATATAAATATCTTTCGTTTTTAAGCCCAAGATTCTTACTACTTTTAATGTGAGTGTGCCCCCTAGATTCTTGTCCTTGACGTATCGCTTACGCTCTTTTGATTGGACGACTTGTGCCCCGAGTAATAACTCTGCGGACGCAGTTTTCCCACACTTCGTATGGAAAAAGATTTTAACAAGAATTCTATAAGTTAATCTCAATAAAAAAATCGGCTAATTTGTAGAAATGGTCTCGAACTTATCTCTTCCTTGCATAAATATTTTTGTTAACAGATTATTAAAACGTTTTCTATTTTTTGAATAATTTAGACAATACCTTTAGCAATATCCATGTCGCCAGACCGAAGATTGACCCCACTATAAGGCTTGCGGCAAAGTATGCTAAAATTATTATTATAAAACTGGTAAACGGGCTGAATTTCAGGATGCCTTCAATAAACCCAAATATAATCAATGCTGCTTCCATGATAGCGGAAAAAAACAAAACCCGGAGCCCAAAAGCATATTTCCTTAATTTTACACTGCTCAAAACAGCTATTTTACCGCTCATGGATTTCGCAGCCATAAGCTGGTTATATTCATCCTTCTTGCGCACCTTAAGATAGAAAAACAATACTGCCAGCCAGCTTAGTATAATAAAAGACCACCAGAACAATGTGCCATAGGTGGATTCTGTTTCCTTTTTATCCTTCTGTGCAGCTTCCAGATTTTCAACCACAATCGCGAAATAGCTTGTCCCAGGAGATTCAGCAGTAAATTCATACAACCCGGTTGGCGCTACCGATAAAATGTGCTGAGTAGGTAATGGATTCCACTTATTTGTATCTTTATTATAACGAAGAAGTACAGTATTTTTCGCGGCTTCAACAGAGCTTTCCAATGAAAATTTGAACCATGTTTTTTCGTAGAATGGGACTAGAGGATTAGCGTCTGCACTCATCGAGTTTTCTACACTAAAATATTCTTTTACTGAATATTTACCTGCTTCCGGAGGCCCGAGAGGAGCTTGAGGGATAGGATAATCGGGATTGCCGATAATGCCTTTTCCGCCAAGAAGAGGTACAGCTTTATTTAAAGCAACCTCATCTATAACAGTCACAGTCATGGTTGCATCCTGCAGTGACCTGGCAGTTATAGCTTCAATATTTTGAATTGATGAACCCTTAGGGAGAGCAACATTGATTTTTTCTCCTTGACCTGCATTCAATTTAGCCTCATACGATTTTATTGCACTTGCAACTTGTTCTGCAGATATCTTGCCCTTTTCAGTGAATGCGTCATTGAGTTGATTGAATATTTCATTTTTATTAAGGTCTACCTGTTTGGCAGCAATGTGATCTTGTTCAGAAGGCTTGGAAATCTCTTCTTTTAGATTAGTATTTAGATTAGTGTATAGATTAGTAAGAATTCCGGGATTTACATCACGCACTTTGGTTTCAATAGGCTCAGGAGTTAAACCATTGAATTTGCTTTCCCAAGCAGCCTCTCTTTGATTCCAGTCTACAATTCTATCGGCA
>JAGVXV010000050.1:3508-7989 GCA_018303625.1 Candidatus Woesearchaeota archaeon | reverse complement strand
CTGCTTGTTGTGGCGCTGATGAGAAGGAGAGGCTAAACAGCCTTTTTTATTTCTTTTTTATTTTTACTTTATAATTTTTTATTGATGCTTTTTTAAAATTTTAAATATGCCTACGGCGTATTTTACGCTCGCTCAATAGCTCGCAGTTTATTGGATGTTGCACTCCTTCATCTTTATTCAATTTTAATGTCACTATTCTAAAGTAATTACTAAATAGAAAAGTTTAAATATAAGTATGCTTAACTTTATATAAAATGTTGGCGCAAAAGCAGTTTTTGAATGAGTTAAAGCAGCACTTCAGGCTTAATATCTATGAAGTCAAGATATGGACAGCCTTGCTAAGCCGGGGAATAGCGGCTGCTGGAGAGCTTGCTGATATTTCCGGCGTGCCAAGAAGCAGGTGCTATGATGTTCTTGAAAGCCTTGAGAAAAAGGGATTTATCATAATGAAGATAGGGAAGCCTATAAAATACATTGCAGTGCAGCCTGAGGCTATCATGGAGAGGGTAAAAAGTTCGCTGCAGGAAGATGCGCAAAGGGAAATTGACATAATGGAAAGCATCAGGGAGACTGATATCTTTGAAGAGCTTGAATTACTGCACAAAACCGGAGTCAAGCATGTTGATGTAACCGAGCTTTCGGACTCAATTGTCGGAAGGGACAGCATACACAAGCAGATAAAGTCAATGGTGGAAAGGGCAAAAAAGTCCGTTACGATTGCAACAACTGAAGACGGCTTCAAAAGAAAAGCCAAGCTGCTGAAAAATTATATGCCTAATTTAAGAAGAAAAGGCGTTAAAATAAAAATAATCGCCCCGGTTGACAATGCCGCAGCCAAGAAGCTGCTGGGCGCGGAATTAAAAAACACAAGGAATGATACAAGGTTCATTAATGTTGACAATGAGGAGCTTATGTTCATGCTGAATGAGCAGGATCCTGAAAATGACGTGGGCATCTGGCTAAAGAGCGAATTCTTCATCAAGGCTTACAATGAGCTTTTTGAGAGAAGCTTGAAGTGAAGGCTTTTCTGCTAAAATGAATGTTGGCATAAGAAGAGAGCAGTCGTTGGATTTCACTGTAAGATACTTAATGAAGCAGACTTATCATTCTGTCAATCCCGCAAATGAAGTGCTTTCACACCTATTAATTCCCCAAGATCTTAGAGCCCAGTATATAAAAGATAAAATTCGCGAATTAAATCTAGATGAGGGCAGATTTGGCTCAGAAAGAAGATATGTTGTTTTGGAGGAAGGTTTGCTTGAGATTCCAGACTTAGGAAGATTTGTTGTCGCTCTTGCGCATAATTTTCCATTAGACATATCTTTAGTGGAAATCCCCGGGCATTACAAAGGCAATAAAGCCCAAGGCGACACTATCCCAATAGAAATGATGACAACTGATAATGCAAGGCGCTTGGTCAAATACTGCTTAATGGGGATGAACACGGAAACTGAATTTTACTGGATATGGCCTGATATTAATGATTTAAGCCAGATTCGCGGGCATAAATTGCCAAAATTAGAAACCTTAAGGTTAGGACAAAATCAAGATGCCCTACCTATATATCCCGTTTTACCATGTAAATAAAACCAAAACGCAACATTTAAATATAACCTAAGCATATCCTTGGATTAAGGACTTCTTTGATATAAAATGGTTGAAGAGAGAGAGCTAAAAACCGGCACTACGACAGTTGCTTTGGTATGCAAAGACGGCTTAGTATTGGCTGCAGACAAAAGAGCCACTTCAGGCTATTTGATTTCCTTTAAAAAATTTGACAAGATAATAACCATAACAGACTTTATCGCTGTTACGGTTGCAGGAACTGTCTCGGATGTGCAATTGCTTACAAAATACATCAGGGCAGAGCTAAGCCTTAAAAGAATAAGGACTGGCAGGGAAAACAGCGTCAAAGAAGCTGCAAACCTGCTTGCGACATTGGTTTACAACAACATAAGGAAATTAAGCATGATTCCGGGAATTTCCCATTTCCTTGTCGGGGGCAAGGATGAGGCTGGCTTTCATTTGTATGATTTGGCGCCTGATGGCAGCATTGTAGAGATTGATGATTATGTTTCTTCTGGCTCTGGAAGCGTGATGGCCTATGGAGTTTTGGAAACACTGTATAAGAAAAACCTCACAGTTGATGAGGGCATTAAGCTGGCTGTGAAATGCGTCAATGCAGCCGTGCAAAGAGACATAGCTTCCGGAAACGGCATAGATGTGGTTACCATAACCAAGGATGGCGTTAAAAAAGTGCTTTCAAAGGAAATTGACATGAGAATTGAGGTTTAGGCATTCTTAAGAACCCTAAATAATTCGTTTTTATTTAAACCGGGCATTTAAATTTTTAATAAAATAAAAACCTATGAGATGAAAATAAAAAAACTAATTGAGTGAAAATTCTAAGCTTATGGTGTAGTAAATGGCTGATATAATAAAGGAAATCTTGAGCAATTTGCCCGATGGCAAGATAAGCGAAGCCAATTTTGAGGCTGCAAACATCGTCCTTTACACAAAGGACAAGGATTTCTTCCTCAACAACAATGGCGTAATAAAGAAGATAGTTGACAGTATAAAAAAAAGGGTGGAGCTGAGGCCGGATCCGAGCATAACAATGGACATGGAAAAGGCTGAGAAAGAAATCAAAAGCATAATCCCCGAGGAAGCCGGCGCTGACAGCGTAAACTTTGACCCGCAGAGAAGCCGCGTTATCATTGAGGCTGAAAAGCCGGGCCTTGCAATAGGGAAGCAGGGGGCTATTTTAAGGGATATAAGGGCAAAAACATTATGGGTTCCATTAATAAGCAGGAAGCCTGCAATAAAATCAAAGATAATTGAGAACATAAGAGCAGTCTTATACCAGTATTCTGACTACAGGAGAAAATTCCTGGACAAGGTAGGGCATAGGATTTATGACGGCTGGCTGAGGGAGAAGAAGGAGGAATGGATAAGGGTCAGTTACCTGGGTGGAGGAAGGCAGGTTGGAAGAAGCTGCTTATTCCTGCAAACGCCGGAAAGCCGCATCCTGCTTGACTGCGGCATAAATGTTGCTTCAGAGGAAAATGCATATCCCTATCTTGAAGCGCCGGAATTTGACATAAAGCAGCTTGATGCTGTTATTATAAGCCATTCACACATAGACCACAGCGGCTTTGTGCCTTATTTGTTTAAGTATGGCTACAGGGGCCCTGTTTATTGCACAGCTCCCACAAGGGATGTAAGTGCATTGCTGGCGCTGGATTACGTAAAGATACAAAGAAGCGACGGCAAGGACCCTATTTACACTTCTGAGGAAATCAAGGAAATGGTCAAGCATACCATTACTTTGGAGTATGATGAAGTCACTGATGTAACCCCGGATGTCAGAATCACTATGTATGATGCAGGCCACATTCTGGGCAGCGCAATGGTGCATTTGCATATAGGCAATGGCCTTCATAACCTCCTCTACGGCGCTGATATGAAATACGGCAAGACTATGCTGCTTGAGCCCGCTGTCACAAAGTTTCCAAGGCTAGAGACTTTAATGCTTGAAGCAACTTACGGCGGCAAGGATAACATGCTGCCTCCAAGGCACGAGCCGGACGAGCAGACAAGGAAGATAATCCAGGATACAATCGAGAGGGGCGGCAAAGTTTTGATTCCTGTTTTAGGCACTGGAAGGGCCCAGGAAGTGATGATATTGATAGAAAGCATGGTTAGAAACAATACCCTGGCAGCAATACCTGTTTTCATTGATGGCATTGTATGGGACATAACTGCGATACATACAGCATATCCCGAATACCTGAATAATAACATAAGGAAGCTTATATTCCATAAGGACCAAAACCCGTTTTTAAGCCCTATTTTCAGGCGCGTCGGCTCCCAAAAGGAGAGAATGCAGATTATTGAGGAAACGGGGTCTTGCGTGATTATAGCCACATCAGGAATGCTTGTCGGAGGGCCTTCTGTTGAATATTTGAAGCATCTGGCAGGCAATCCAAAAAACAGCCTGGCTTTTGTAAATTATCTTGGAGAGGGAAGCCTGGGAAGGCGCATTCAGAGAGGAGAGGCAGAATTCAACATGGGCTCTGTTTCAAAGCCGGAAATAATGCAAATCAAGCTTGAAGTGCATAATGTTGAGGGCTTTTCAGGCCATTCAGGCAGGAACCAGTTAATGAGCTTTGTAAAGAACTGCGAGCCAAGGCCGAAAAAGGTCATTATAAACCACGGCGAGAATTCAAGGTGCCTGGATCTGGCAAGCTCCATTCATAAGACCTTTAAGATTGAGACAACTGCTCCAAGGAACTTGGAGACTGTAAGGATTAAATAACTCTTTTTTATTATAGGTTTAAGTAAATACTGCTAAGATTAGGCGCCGCCATTGAGCGGCGCAATTATTGCGCGCCTCATTGGGCGCGCCTAAATAACCTAGTATTTTAAATTGATAAACTTAACAAATTTTAAAAAGCCCATTCTAATTCTAATTATTCATG
>JAGVXV010000050.1:0-3453 GCA_018303625.1 Candidatus Woesearchaeota archaeon | reverse complement strand
TTAGGCGCAAAGCCGGCTTTTCCTGTGCAGCTTTCCTTAAACCATATTGCAGCGCATTTCTGCCCTGATGAAGATGATAAAACAGTTTTTTCCGAGCAGTTGATTAATTTGGATGTGGGCGTGCATGTTGACGGATATATAGGGGATAACGCAGTTACAGTTGATTTGTCAGGAAAAAATGAAGCTCTGGTTAAGGCATCGAGAGAAGCACTCGAGGAAGCATTAAAAGTTATTAAAATCGGCACAACCTTGGGAGAAATTGGAAGGACAATACAGGAAATAATATCAGAATATGGCTTTAGCCCTGTAAGGAATCTGTCAGGCCACGGCTTAGGGCATTTTAAGCAGCATGAAAAGCCTTCCATACCCAATTTTGATACCGGCGACAAGACAAAAATAGAGAAAGGCATGGTTTTTGCAGTTGAGCCTTTTGCCTCAACCGGCTCAGGAATTGTGCAGGATTCAGGCGAAGCAGCTGTTTTTATGCTCCTAAATAAAAAGCCTGTAAGAAGCCAGATAACGCGGGAGGTTTTGAAATTTATAGAAGGCTATGAAGGCCTGCCTTTCTGCAGGCGCTGGCTGACAAAAAAGTTTGGAGCAAAGGCAAATTTCGCCTTGAGGGAAATGCTACAGACAGGAATAATAAAGGCTTATCCTCCTTTGGCTGACAGCAATAAAGGCTTAGTTAGCCAGGCAGAGCATAGTGTTTTGGTTGATAATGGAGGAGAAGTTATTGTTTTGACTGAATTATGATTCTTATTATTAAATAATGAATTAGCTATAATCCAGCTTATCTGATTCTTGAATATCACCTTGAGGTTCCGCTTTGTACTTTTTAGATAGTCTTCTTTGTTCTCGCCTCTCTTCTCTTTTTTGCTGCTTCATTCTACTTTTCATTTTTCTTTTGACTTCTCTAGCTTGGCTTACTTGACCGGGCTTCCTTATAAATAAATAATTTCCTAATTGATTAAAATAACTTTTGGGCGTTTCAAGAAGGTAATTTCCCGAATTGATAATTATCATTGAAGCATAATCAACTATTTTGTCTATTCCCCCATATAAGGAATCAAGACCTCTTGTGACAGAGGTTGCTATATGCTCTAAAGTATTAGTATGTTGTATTGCAACAGCTTTAGCAGTATATAGGCCCATAGGGGCTTTTTCTGAATATTTAGGCCCTTCTGTGTAAGGAGTTATCATTTTTGTTTTCATTGAAAAATAGTTATAATATTTAAACATTTTGATGGGCAAGCTTCTAAACCAAAACATTTATATACTAGTATACCTTTTTGTATATTAAGTATTTAAAGGAAATGATGGAAATGGCACAAGAAGGCAATTTTTTAGAAGAATTCACAGATGTGATGGAAGAATTCAAGGAAAAGTAAGCTTCCTGGTTAATTCTTAATCATAATTTCTCATAGGCAACTAATTCTTTTAATTAGAAACTGTTAGTACTTCAATTCAAAGGCAGGCTTTATTAGTGCTATTGGGAGTTCCCCTTTTTCAATCCTTTTTGCAATCATTCGATCAGCACCATCCTTGCTTAATCCATGTTGTTCTGCCACATTCTGGGCAAAGCTTCTTCCTGCTCTTCCAGGAACCACCTTGAAATTATACTTTATTTTGCCTTGATTATCCTCTACCTGTACCTGCCAGTTTGAAGCTGTAGGAAAATTGCCGTTTTCCATGTCCTCTGCAAGTTGGTGCAGATGCGAATTCATAAGTAAGGCAGTTCCAAGCCTGTAGTGGGTGTAGATTACATTCAAAGCAGGCACTCTTGCTTCGAGATAATTGGTTCCTGATCCAAAATCATCAATCAAAGAGAGGCTATAAGGGGTCATTCCTGCAAGATTTTTGTTTATTCTGGTTACTTCATCAACCCATCTGCCTCTTTTGTTATCTGCATCATCACCCGATACAAAGTGGGTAAATATATTATCGACAATGCTTAGCTTTGCTGATATTGCAGGTACATAGTAGCCAGATTGCCCAAGAACAAACACTAACCCTATTCCTGTGGAATATCTTGTTTTCCCCCCATTGTTTGGTCCGGTAACCATAATTATATTGCTTCCAGGATCTACATGGAAACTATTTGGCACTATCTTGCCATAGACTGTCAGTTTGTTTGAAAATGAATTTAAATCATATTCCATCATAATGTGGTGCATGTCAATAATACTGTGTTTTCTTTCTTCCATAGCACTAAATTCCGGCCTTTGAGCCGGCAGGTTGTTGGATGTGAGAATCTCCTTGAATCTTACTGCCCCAATATAAAACTCAATATCCCCGACTAAACCCAGGGTATTCTTAACTTGTCCTGCAGCCTGGTCTACTAATTTGTCAAATGCAAGTGCAAGTAGCTTTTTGTAGGACATAACTATCTCATTGTCCAATATTGAATCCAACCCGTGTCCTTTGATTTTGGCGAGCGTTTTAAAAAGTAGCCTTCTGTCTAGCCTATTTTGCCCTACAGCTAAATAATCAGACTTTTCAACTTCCTCACTTGCGTTTATGGTAACGCCCAGTTCCACGTAGCGGCAATTAAAATAATTGTCGACCATCTCAGAAATAAGTTTAAACTCCTCTGTTTTTTGTACCCTAGTTGCGTACTCATGTACAGATGCTAAGCCTCTGCTATTCGAGTTTTTTAGAACATGCTCAAGAGCATTTATACTTTCAACATACTGCCTTAAAATCGCCAGATCTATTTCTAAAACTTTGATTGCGGCAGGAACAAGCATTTCTTTCACAGAACGAAACCATAGTTTTCTGCTGCGCTCATTCATCAAAGCATTTATATTGGCTAATTGGTTTGCAATTTGGTCTAATTGCCCAATCTTTCCCGCATTTTCCTGCAATTCGTCTAAAATTTCCCACCTGTACATAATTGTCGGGATATCTATAGGAGCCCTTGCCAAAGCATAACAAAGAAATGGGCTAGAATACTTGGGCCTTAAAAAATCCCTTACAAGAACATCTAATCCTAGGTCCTTTGGAAAACTAATCGGTTGAAATGTTGGAACATTGGGCTTAAACCCCCTAATCAAATCATCGTTCAATTGCTCGATGTAATCTTCTTTTTTGGCCTTGCTGAATATATCCCTGGCTTTCTCATCAGCAACATGGCTGAGTTGTAAATTTTCTTCTTCGAGTACATTTTCAATGCTTTTTCTGAACAATAAATCTGGCTGGGATATCATCAAAAGGTGAAATATGGAACTATTTTTAAACATTATGCTTATAACTATTTTAAAGTAGTATAAGCTTAAGATTAGAATGAAACTTTCAATATCGGAAAAATTACAACTTTTCCAAAGAAACCAGCTCTTTTACTGTAAATAATTCCTCTTCCCCTGTTTTCATGTCCCTTAATTTTACTTTATTCTGCTTTAATTCATCAGGCCCTATAAACAAAACATAAGGTATGCCCAGGGAATTTGCAAACTC
>JAGVXV010000033.1 GCA_018303625.1 Candidatus Woesearchaeota archaeon | reverse complement strand
GTGTCTTGGGCAGGTTTGATTATATTTGCACCAGCTTTTTTTGCTTGCTCCATGACATCATTAACTTCTTTTCTGCTATTTACGTTATGCCCTATTGTAAATTCTGTAGGACTAGGAGAAGTCAGAGTAATTTTAGTATCATGAGAAATACTTTTCCTAGGCCAAAGGCCAAGCTTTACTCCATTTTGCAATTCAAAAAAAGCGACAGCACCATACTCATATTCTTTGCCTATAATACCCTCAGTTTTTAGCCCAAGACCATCTCGATAAAATCTCACAGATTTTTCAAGATCATCTACCCCGATGGTCAGAACTGTAATTCTCGGTTTCATATAAATTTAGTTAACGTATGCAATTATATAAATTCTTCGTTAGTGCTTCAAGAAAAATCCCCCTACAATAATTTAAGAAAAATTCAAATTTGATTGCGTATAACGTACAATATTTCACGAGCTTTTTTACCTCGATAAAATTGCCCTCGAAGTTTGAGGCAACCCACAAACTTCAGAGCGGAAATTTTTTCAGAGCTGTAAAAAAGTTAGGAAAAATCGGGAAATCGCTTGGCGATTTAGCTTTAGCGACCGATTTTTCCGTGAAATGTGTGTTATATTCTTTTTCCATACGAAGTGTGGGAAACCTGCGTCCGCAGACTTTTTTTATCGCCGAAAACTTATTGTTATCGTACTTTTTTATAATAAATCCGAGCAGAGCGAGACTAAATTCTAAATAGAAATCTGGGCTATTATACACTCTTTATTTAAATAATATTGACTGTATTAAAAAAGTCAAATCCCCCTGTGCATAGGTTAAATTCAAAAATGTAGACCATATTTGATGCACTAACCCAATAAGTAAAATCATAGACAGTAAAGATATATTAATAACCCCTCTTTTATTTTGAATGAATAGTATGAGACCAATTAAAATAAACAAAATAAAAGTTGTCATCATCATAAATACTATGTCTGATCCAATTCCAGCAAGTACTATTTCTCTTTTTTCTCCAACATCCAATGATAAGAATTTCTCCTTATCATAATCTGTAGCAAAAGCAGATTTGCCACTTGCCCAAGGCTTTAATGACTGGAAGAAATGCGGTATATGCAATAAAATATCTGGTTCATAAGTCATTTTAATACCATACTTCGCGGCAGCATTTATGTGTGCTCGTTCATGAAAAATAGTGCCAAGTAAACTTAAATATGGTAACAATACAACCATGGTAATAACTAAGAATAATAAAAAGGCAAAATAAGGATTCCAAGATTTATTTTTATTTATCATTAACTAAAAGTATACAATTTGAGTTTATAAATTTGTCTTCTGGTACTGACGATTCCAATAATTTTTTATATGGATACCCACTATTATCTAATATGATTGAATTTACTTCACAAACCTTAATATATTTCATATTAGGTTGCATAGGTGCTAGTATTCCGAAATTCCTTGAAGTATATCACAAAAAGAAGAAAAGAAAAACTAAAGTCACCAAAAAAATTGTATTTTTAGAAGGATTTTATATCCTTTTAGGCGGCATTTTTGCTGTTATTTTGGAACCGTCAAACGAACTTCATGCATTAATATTTGGTGCAACATGGGAATCTGTAATCATAGCATATATAGCCCGGAGGGAAAAAGATGGCAAATAAAAAAGGTCAGGCACAAATTGTATTTTTGGTGATAATAATAGCAATTTTTTATTTTATAAATCAGTCTCTCCAAGAAGAAACAAAGGAGCCTATGGTAAATATAGAATTAACCCAGAATGGTTGCAATCCTGTAGATTTTGCAATAAAAAGCGGTACTAAAGTTACATGGACCAATATAGACAATGAAGATGTTATATTATCTCTTGATAGAAGCGGAATAAGATTAAACGGAGGAGAATCATTTTCAAAAGTATTTGTTGAAAAACAACAGGTATCTTATAGATGTGGATCTAAGATTGCCTCAATTAGAGTTGAATAAATGAAATTCTTAGTAAAATCCTGACTAAATACCTAAAAATTCTTTTTTAATTTTTGGTTTAGTAATCTTTCCTGCTTCTTGGAAGATTTTAATCAGTTCTTCGTACGTTCCTTTACCACCAATAGAATCCCAAAAATCTCTGCCCATAACTACTGGTTCTTTGTCCATCTCAAACCATCTCTTTGGATGAGGCCATGTATAATTCTCTTTTGTCTTAAAAGGATTATCTGGAAGAGCATAAAACCCATCATAATTTTCTCCTTTTTTCATTGCATATATTTTCATTAACTTTTCTTTAGAAACTTTTGTCTGGTCACTATTTGGCTTAGAAGACTTCAATTCACAATACAATTTCTTATTTTTTGATTCTCCATAAATATCCACAACCACTGAAATTTTTATCTTTTCTCCAGATGCAGCCTCATCAATTTCTTTAAGCTCTTCTTTCCAATTTGGTTTTCTCCCTCCTCTTGCGTGTTCTAATTCATTTAGTATCTTTTGAATTGTCTTTAGCTGGGATTGGTAAATTTCACCTTCGATATGCTGGCCTCTCTTTGAATAGCCCCATTCTTCTTCAATTATGATTCTTGCAATTTCTTCCCAAACAGATTGGCCTAAAGAGGTAACGAAAGAACGCTCAAATTTACTGCCTTTTAATATCTCTTCCGGAAGTAATGCGACATGGAAAGGTCGTTCTTCTTCAAGTTCTTTTACATCAAAAGGCTCATCAATCGTTCTCCTCTTTATTACTCTATCTACTACCTTAATAATTTCATCCTTGATTTTATTTTTTGTGGAGTCTTTAAGCACCATTATTCTGAATATTCTCAATGTTAATATAAAAATTTGTGACTTTTAAAAACAACAAATTTAAATACCACCTGAATAAGTCAAGTTTTATGGTATTAGAAAGCCTAAAAGTTGAAGATGTATTAAAAGGTTTAAGTTCTGATACCAGACTTCTAATAATCGATTCCTTAAAAAATGGCCCTAAATCTGCTATACAAGTATTCAATGATATTTCTGATAATGCTGGAATTAAGAATAGAGAAACCATTTATAGGGCATTAGAGAGATTAGTAGACATACAAATACTTGAGAAGAAATATGATTTAAACACTAAAAAAATCTTATATTCAATAAAAAACAATACTATAACCCTAAGTCTATTAAGTGATGAGGTCTTATTTCAAAATAAAAAGGACAAATCAATAGAGAGAATTGATACTGAAAATATAGACATTTCTTTTTCCAATGTCCCACAGTATGAAAGAACCAAACATGTCCATGGGTTGCACCCTTATCAAGGGAAGTTCATACCTCAACTTGTTGAATATTTAATTAAAAAAAATAAATTCTCAAATAAAGATATTATCCTTGATCCATTTATGGGTAGTGGTACGACAATGGTCGAATGCAAATTAAGACACATTGATTCTGTTGGGTTGGAGATTAGTGAATTTAATTGCTTGTTAGCAAAAGTAAAAGTTAATAACTATAATATTAAAAAACTGAAAGAAGAGATTGATAATTTTGAAAAAAAATCTAAACAAGTAGATTACTCAAAAAATATAAATGTTTCTGAATATTTGCAGTCTTGGTTTAGTGAAGAAGCGCAGAAAGAATTACTACATATGGTTAATGTCATCAAAGATAATGATTATAGATATAAAAATGTTTTAAAGATTATTGTAAGCAGAATTGCAAGGTCAGCAAGATTAATGCCTCATTATAGCTTAGAATGGGCCAAAGAACCTGTTAAAGAGCCTTATTACTGCCACAAACATAGCAGAACTTGTTATCCTACAGAAAATGCTATAAAATTTTTACATAGGTACTGTTTAGATTCATTTAAAAGAATTCAACAAAGACACCAAATTGAAACCTCTATGGACAAATTTATAGATAATGGAAAAACATTTGAGAATATTAATGTAAGTATATTTTCCGAAGATTCAAGAAAATTTAAGTTACCCGTAGATAATATTTCAGGAGTTATCACTTCTCCGCCTTATCTTGGAATTATAGATTACCATGACCAACATAAATATTCTTATGAGTTATTTGATTTCAAATGGAACTTTGATAATGAGATTGGACCAAAGTCAAATGGCGGTGGAGCAAAAGCAAGAGAAAAATACAAGGAAGATATGATTAAAGTTTTTGAAAATTTACATAGCACAATTAAAGATAATGCTGTCGTTAATGTAGTAATAGGGGATAGATTAAATATGTACCCAGAGATTTTTGATAAATCTTCATTCAAGGTAATAAAGGTATTAGAAAGACCTGTAAAATGGAGAACATCTCTAAGGGCACCTAATTTTAGTGAGAAAGTATATATTGTAAAGAAAAAATGAAAAATGAGTCTGATTAAATCAATTAAAATAATATCGACTAAAGAGCATAAAGATGTATTAATGGAAGATTTGGACATAGTATTTGAATCTGTAAATTTTGCAGAAAGTGATTATAAACTGTCAGATTTTGAATCTGCTGAGGCTAGTGCAGATGATAAAAAAATTATAGAAAAATACAATTCAATGGTAGCCCTAACAGTTTGGGATAAATTAAAGGATATCAAGAATATATACTTTACTGATGAATATTTTAGTTTAGATGAAGATGAAAGGGTAAGCTATTTTTTTCATGAAATTTGCCATTTTATAGTATACAGCAAGAACAATGAAAGCGAGAAAATTCTAGCAGAAAGGCAAAAAATAGATAAAAATTGTAGAGATTCAAATTTTTCTTCTGGAGAAATATTAGCAAAACATACACATTGTTATTTGCTTACTTTATTTAATGAACAATTAACAGATAAATTGATGATAAAATTAAAACCAGAACTATTTATCAAAAAGTTAAAATCTTCAATAAAATCTCACTACGAAAGCATTGAATCTACAACAAATCTCTATGATTTGTATAATCAGCTTATAGATGTTATGAGGTCTACTGAGTTAATTAAAGACAATGAAAATTTTTCTGAAGAATTGAAAAAATTACAACAGGCAAAAGAAACCACCACGAAAAAACTAAAGGAAGAATGTGATGATGGAAATAGATTTAATGTTTATATGGAATTTAAAGAAAAATTACTTGTTTCCTATAAATCTGAGAATGCGTTATCAACAATAGAAACTTTCAATCAATTAATCTCAAAATTAATTTTTTGTTAACATATAATTTAAGTTTACATCGGACATTCAGAAAGTTATATTAGTTAAAAACATAAAAAGAAAAAGAAAGTAGCCCAGATTTCTATCTAAAAAAGTTTGTATAAAATACCAATTTTATGCGAAGATAACAATACTAAATTTTCGGTATGCGATAGCAACTTCATAAGCGATAAAAAAAGTGAATATAACTATCGTTATACGAACTTTTCATTTACTATCTGCTCTCAACCACTGGACATTCACCCATAAACTATTTAAACCACTTTCCTAATTTTGATTTATATGAAAATAAGCGTTTCAATGCTTTCAACTTACCTGTACTGCCCGAGGATGCTTTTTCTGCAGAAAGTGCTTGAATTGGAGGAAGTGCCGAAAGAAGTTCTTGTAATGGGAAGCATAAGGCACGAGTCTTTTGATATGGCAAACAAGAGGGAAGAGCCAATAATAACCGGAATAGGAAGCCTTGACTTCAGCTACATACTGCAGCTATACAAGCAGAATTACTCAAAATTCCTGAGGGAAATAATAATAAAAAACAAGCCAAATTTAAGGGAAGTGAATGTAAGCTTAATCGAAGCTTTCAAAAAAAGCTGGCCCTCGCTCATGACGGAGGCTGATTCAAGGGCTTTGAACGTTTTCAGCTTTATAGAAAAACATAATGTTTTCGGAAAAGAGTTATGGGAAAAATTAATCCCAAAAATAAAGTCGGAATTCAGGGTTGAATCAGAGCAAATGCAGCTGAAAGGCGTTATAGACAAGCTTTACCTCTACGAAGACAGCTATGTTCCTGTTGAATTCAAGACAGGAAAAATGCCCAGAGACGGCTTGTGGCCAGGGCATAGGATCCAGATAGGGGCTTATGCAATGCTTCTGGAGGAAAAATTCAATACGCAGATAAAAGAGGGATTTGTTCATTACCTTGATGCAGATGAAAAGAGGCATTTGGAAATAAACCCCTTCTTAAAAGAGGAAATAAAAAGCCTGGTTCATGAAGTGCAAACCCTCATTGAAGGCAGAAAGCTGCCAGATTACTGCCAGAACAAGAACAAGTGCAAGAAATGCAGCTTCAGCACAATATGCTATAATGAGGAAGAGATGGAAAAGCATTTAAAAATGGCGGAAATAATAGCCTAAAATGCGGCAGCATACAAAACAACAAGCGCAGAAATGGTATACAAGAATCATAGGGATATTTTTTGTCCTTGTTTTGATGACTTTAATCACTGACTATTCAAAATTGGGTCATAGGCCAGAAACATGGCATAAGATATTCCATGTTTTGCTTGGGGCAGTTGTTCTATACTATGGCTGGAATAACAGGAAATTCTGGAAGCCTTTCGCATTGGCCAATGGGGCTTTCTTTGCTTATATTGCGCTATTTGGACTAGCATTTCCTGATTTTGGCGGCTTGGACGCATTCAACAGGCTTGACACAATACTGCATGGCATAGTCGGTACAAGTGGATTAGTTATAGGCTTATTAAATGAGAAAAAATAGTTTGTTTAATAAATTCAAAAAATTTAAATATAACCTAATTTATTAGCCTTGTATATTTACTCTTGAGGGATTATAATGGCAGAAGAAGACAAGAAATTCTCAAAGCAGCTGATAGGAAAGACAGTTGTAAGCAAGACAGGCAAAAGGTTCGGCGAAGTTGGTGACCTTGTTTTTGAGACAAGATCAGGAGAATTAATCCATATGGTTTTGAACAATCCGACTTCCTACACTGAAAAGCTGGAACTGGAAAAAGACAAGGACGGCCATGTTTTAATACCTTTCTCTGCAGTCATTGCAATAGGTGACTTTATGGTTGTCGCTGAAGAAGACATTATATAGGCAAATTATTTAAATTAATCTCTATTCTCAGCTTCTATGTCTAACGCTATCTGGACAGAGAAATACAGGCCAAAGGACTTCTCAGAGATAAAGGGGCAGAAGGAGATAGTGAAAAGGGTAAAGGCTTTTGTTGAGCAGCAAAACCTGCCTCACCTGCTATTTGCAGGCCCTGCAGGTGTTGGAAAGACAACATTGTCATTAATAATAGCAAGAAAGATGTATGGGGAGGAATGGCACCAGAACTTCCTGGAACTGAATGCAAGCGATGAAAGGGGCATTGACATTATCAGGAACAAGGTGAAGGACTTTGCAAGGACAAGAGCAATAGGGAACGCGCCTTTCAAGATAATCTACCTTGATGAATGCCTGGGCTACAATTCTAAAATCACAATAAGGTCCTCAGATGGCAAAGTACAGGAAGTCAGAATAGGGGATTTTATTGAAAATTACAGTTTTGAAGATTATAAAGTTATGTCTGTGGATGACAATGGAGAAGAAAACTTTGTTAAGCTGGCTAATGTAATGAAGATTCCACATAAACAGGAAGAAGGATTTTATAAGCTTAAAATCCACAATAAAGAAATAGAAATAACCGGCAACCATTTGCTGATTACACCTGAAGGGTGGAAATCTGTAAATGAACTAAAGATTGGAGATTTTGTTCTGTGTCCATTGCCTCAAAAAGCAGGAAACACTATGGCTTATGAAGAAGTAAGCTACGATTTAGCTGCTTTGCCAAGGGAGATAAAGAAGAAAGAGCACTACATAGCAAACTCGCCAGAAAAAGCAGTTATAGAGCTTTTAGCGTGTAATAGCAGAGGATTAAGCAGAGAAGAGATAACAAAATTAAGCAATATATCCTCCTCCAAATTAACAAGCATCCTGAGCAACAGCAAGAATGAATACTATATACCCCTACTTAACTACAATATTATCAATAAAGAAAAAAACAAGTTTAATCTGATAGAAGACAAAAACAAAGCATTAAACAGGTTATACCGGGCAAAAAGAGAGCAAAACAAAAAAAATCATGCCTACATAGAGCAACAATTAAAATCTAGAGAATTGTACCCTATAAATGGAGAGAAGGCACTGGTAGCTGCTAGAATAATGGGGCATTTATTCACAGATGGCTGCTTAAGTCTAAAAACAAAGCAATTGTTTTTTTCCGGCATGGAAGAAGACCTTAAAGAGATTAAGAAAGACATCAATAAGTTAGGATTTTATGGTCTTGGCACTATTCGGGCAAATAAGTGGAGAAATGGAGAGTGTTGGTCATTTGGAGCATATAAAATTGATTTGCTAAGCCTGTTTTACTCTTTAGGGGCTCCTGTAGGAAAAAAGACAGATACCTACTACCTATTGCCAAGTTGGGTAACACAAGGAAACAAAGAGATAAAAAAGGAATTCTTGGCATCATTTTTTGGTGCAGAAGGGTCTAATCCGAAGTTCCAAGAAAGGACAATTAAGCCTGTTGTGGTTGCCCAAGCAAAAAGGGTAGATTTAAAAGAAAATCTTAAAGAATTCCTTATTCAAATAAGGAGGCTCCTCCTTGATTTTGGAATAGAATCTAATATAAAAATATCCGATAGCGTAAAGAACATCAGGAAAGATGGAACAAAAACAACAGAAGGCAAGATATGGATAAAAAATTCAAGAAAAAATATCATCCGCTTTTTGGACAGGATTGGCTATAGGTACTGCAGTTATAAGGAGATTTCAGCAGAAAGAGCATTGCAATATTTGAAATGGAAAGAGTCATTAGGGAAAAAAGTGTACACTTTCAAACCAGTCCCTTATTTTGAAGAATGGCTAAAAAACCTTGTTGTTGGAGAATGCTCTTATCTTTATGTCACTGGCAAAGAAAAAATAACAGATCCTGAATATGTTTATTGTCTTGGGACAGAAAACCAAAAGTTTGTTGCGAATGGTGTAATAGTGCACAATTGTGATGCCCTGACAAGGGAGGCGCAGCAGGCATTAAGAAGGACAATGGAAAATTATACGCAAACATGCCGGTTTATTCTGTCAGCAAACTATTCATCAAAAATCATAGACCCTATACAGTCAAGGTGCGCAATGTTCCGCTTCAAGCCACTGGAAAAAAAGGATATTTTCACAATTATAGAGAAAATAGAAAAAGACGAGAAAATAAAGATAGATGAAAAGGCGAAAGAGGCATTATACGGGATAAGCGAAGGGGATGCAAGGAAAGTTGAAAACATCCTGCAAAGCTCGGCAGCAATAAGCAAAAGCATAACAGATGAGATTATATACAGCATGGCCTCTGTTGCAAAGCCCAAAGAATTGAATGAAGTCCTGAAACTGGCGCTGGAAAATAAATTCATAGACGCAAGAAACAAGCTATTGGACATAATGCTCAATTACGGCTTGTCAGGGCAGGATATAATCAAACAAATACAGAAAGAGATATGGAATTTAAGCATAGAAAACAGGAAGAAAATGAATTTAATAGAGAAATGCGGCGAGATAGAGTTCAGGATGACAGAGGGCAGCGACGAATTTATACAATTGGAAGCCTTGCTAAGCCAGATTGCATTAGCAGGAAACAACTAAGAATTGTCTATCAGATGCTTTACAAGCACTTTCGTTTCCTTGTCATCATTGTAGTTGTAGTCTAAAGTAATCTCCATTGGCTTTTCGAAATCATTCCTGTTAGGATCCAAATCCTGGGTGCATGTAACAGTCCTTTTTCCGCTTACAAGAGTAACATGGCCTGTTGTGCCTCCATCAAGGCCCGTGCACCTTAAATTGCTTAAGCCCGTGTTTACAGTGACCTTAACCCTGTCTTCCTTTGACCTTCTTTCCCTGGCTCCTTTCGGGCAGTCAGCATCCGGCGCATCAGAGGCCCCGGACTTGAAAATAATCCCGTTGGAGCTGTGCGTTATGTCAAAGCTGAAGCCTATCTTGTCCTTGCCTACAACACTCTGCTTGAAGTTTGCAGCATGGACAGGAGCTCCTGAGCTATGCATAGTCTTGGTCTGTGAAGGGTCGCAAATTGCATCATCCCTTACATTCACCAAATCCTTTAAGATGCATAAAGTAGCTACTGCTCTTGTTTGGTATAAATAGCATACATCAGCCCTGAATGTGAATTCCTGGTTGCCCTGCAATGCCCCGGGAAAGTTAAAAGTTTCAGCTTCATTCGGGAATGCTACAAATGAGGTTATGCCTTCAACAATGTTTCCTTCTGCATCCCTTTTCTTTGCTGTCAGGTCATCAGCAGGGCTCTTGTCATTCAAATCTTCTGGGCTTGAATCAAAATCCTGTGGCAAAATCCCTATCAAATCCACCTTGACCTTGTCTTTTCTGATATCAAATTCTCCGTCATTTCGAAGCTTTACAATCGCGTTAAAGTCAAATGTGCCCCTGTCAGTTACTTCTTCTGGAGGGCTTCCCTTCTCAAATTCTATAAAAAGGCCTGTTGAGCCGCCCAGAAAAGGCGTTTTTGGAGCAGCTCCTGAGCTAGTTCCCTGAGACTGGCAGGAAGCAATAAGAACCAATAGCATCAAGCTTAAGGCAATAAGCGCAAATTTTCTGCTCATAATTTATCCCTCCTTTTGAATATCCATACTTATTTTAATAGTTTTATTTAAAGGTTTCTGTTTAAATTAGCCAGTGGGGACATTGATTATCTCAACAGTTTTTGAAATCGAGTTCCTGTAGCCGTATAAAAGCTCCACGCTTAAAGGAGTTGTAAAGGCTGTTTTTATCTCCTCCCTCTTAGGAGCGCTGCATACAATAAAGCCCTCATTGTTGAACAATCTGGCATAATCCCTGCTTCCATCAACCTCGGCAACAGGCTTGCAGCTGTCCTTGATGCTCTCGTCCGAAAGCTTGACATCAACAATTTTAACGAGGTCGATGTCTTTCCTGTCAAGTTTTTCACTGCTAGGAGCAGGAGCGCACCTATTTAACTTATCAACGGCTATCACATCCCCTCCTCCAACATTCTTGAAATAAATCTTGAAATTAAAGCTGTTTCTCAAAATCTCTTCCTCTATTCTCGTTACTGCAACTGGCGCTCCCTGGTTTGTCAGGCTGACAGCCTTCACATCACATATCTTTTTTTCCTTTGTCAAGGAAAATGGGTTAGGATCTATGCATACCGTAGGAGTTGCCCTTGTAACATAATTATAGCATGCTGTAACAAGGAAGCTCGGCTTGTACCGGTCAATCTTAAGGTTGCTGATATCCAGGCTGCCTACAAACTCCGCGCTGTCATAGCCGCCTTCAGGATTAAGGATATTTTTTCCCTCAAGCGACTTCAGGCTCAGTGATATTTTTGGATTTTCTTCGCCTGAATCCTTATTGTCCACTCTCCAGTTCGGGATAAGCTTCGGGTCAAAGCCGCTCAGAAAAATAACATCATTCTCGCTCCACCTCTCTGATTTATCCGGAGCCGGGTAAGTCCCCCTGTTTCTGACCTCAATCAATATGGGTATTTCAACCTGGTTGGAATCAGCAATTAATTTGTCCGGCGGGTTGTTCGGCAGAAAATTCACAACCAATCCCTGCGTTCCTGTAAATGCCTGCTCGGATTTTGCGCCTTTTGTCTGGCTATTTTTGCACCCTGCCAGGATAACAATCAATAATAAGAAAGCAAGTAATAAAACAACTTTTTTATTGTTTTTATAATGCATAGGCCTAAACATTTTAATTACGTATAAATAATTTTTGTTAATAAACTTAGTATCTTAACGCTTTTTCTATTGTCATTTCTTTTGATACTGTGAAAGTATAGCCATAGTCGAGCTCTACCCTTAATGGGGCTATGTAGGCATCTTTGTTCCTGTCAATGCCTTCTTTTGCAGTGCACCTTATAACGCTTTTTTTGTCTTTTAGCTTAATGTAGTTGAATGCTATGTCAGCAGCCTCGTCAACTTCAGTGCCTCTTGTCGGTGTGCAATCCAATTCATCTTCTGAAAGAAATCCCTTGACAGACAATAAGTTGAATTCCTTAAATCCCAATGGCTGGCCAGAGCACACCAAAGGAAAGCTTCCTGGCTTTATTACTTCCCCATTGCCTTTATTTTCTATGTAAATCATGAACTGCGGCTTTACTATGTTGTTATCTACATCTGGCAGCATTCTTGTTTCTATTTTTGTTATTGCTACAGGAGCACCCTGGCCATTAGCAAAATTCAAATCCTGGGCTTTGCACGCCTTTTGCCCAGGCCTCAAGCCGTAAATATCAGTGTCAACGCAGATATCTGTTCCAAGTTTTGTGCCATAATCATAGCATGCAGTAACCAAAACATTGCTTTTTCTTGACTCGCTTTGAGCCCCGATTCTTTTTGTTTTCAGGTTTGCCTCAACCAATTCCTGCTCCCCTCTTGGACTTAAAATTGATTTTCCTTTAATCTTGAAGGAAACGCTTTGCCTGTCAGTGGCCATTGCGACCTTGTCTTCGAGATACCTAAAGCTGTCTTCGCTCATTGTAATGTAATCCCTTTCAACACCGACTGACAGAATGCCTCCAAAGGCGTTGTCATTCCCGACATCCCTTGCTCCTTTGTTTTGCAGCCTCATGATTAGTGGAAAGGGGGTGTCTTCAAAGATTTTGTCAGGAGGCGCATTTTTCAGGAGCTCAACAGACAATCCATCAAAGCCTTTTCTGATGTCCAGCTCTGAAATCGGGGTTTGGGTTCCGCTTCCGCCTTTGCATGAAGTCATAATTAACAAAACAAACAAAACCGCGATTAAATGTTTTTTTTGCATTTTTATTTACTCCTGAAAAAGCCCTGTGAAAACCTGGAACTTATTTGAGTTTGCCTTGTTGCCCGCATTGTCCTCCGCCTGAGCATAATATTCGTATGTATCTCCTCCGGATATGCTGCTATCAGTATAGGATGTAGTTTTTGGTGACTCTTCTTTAATATTTATATTATTTCTGAAAATCCTGTATAATTTTACATCATTGTTCATCTGCCCGTCGTCAGGAGATAATTCCCAGCTTACCCTGACCGAATAGCCGTCAAAATCAGCCTTGAAGTTTGTTGGAGGTGCAACGCTTGTATCACTCACTTTGCTTTCTTTGTAGCTTTTCCATATCCTGTTTACTTCCTCGACATAATTCAGGTCAGCGCCTGCTGCGCAGCCCAAGCCGTTGTAAGCTCTTATTGCCATGTCCCAGTCTTTATAATTTAAGTATTTTTGCTGGTATGCAGGATCCAGGCAATGAGCCTTTACATTGATTTCGTACGATGCATAATTACCTGCATACTGGTTGTAATTATTCTGCAAAATCTTTATTCCTGATTTTATGTTGCAATTAACGTCAAAAATTGTTTCACTGCTTCCGCAATTATACCCCGTTTCAGGATGAACCTTAATATTAATCTGCATCACGCCGCAGCTTCCGAAACTATTGCATACAACCTGCTCTTTTTTATTGCAGGTTAAGCTTCCATCATAGCAATGATTGAATTTTCCCCTAGTCTCCCAGTTAGCGACTGCCAGAGCAAGGAAAGGATCCTGGAAGCCGGCTTCATTCGCTGTCTGAATAATCTTTTTCTCAATCTCAGTGCCTCCAGCGTAAACCTGCCCGGTTGGCTCGGACTTTGGGCCTTTTGGCGTTTCTACGTTGACGCTAACATCCTTTTCAACCAGATAATCATACCTTGCCTTTACCCTGAATTCCTTTGTTGTTATTGGCGTATTGCCTAAAACTTCATCAGGTATTGGATTAAACCTGCAGCTGAATGACCTGAACCTGTCAATATCCTTGAATTCATTCTTAATGCTGATCTTGTTCATATTCAGGGCGTATCCGGCATATTCGTTATCCTGGTCTTTAAACAGGAATGTGCATTCAGACACGCATTTTTTGTAGTTGGCCTCGCATTCGTTTTTGCAGCTTTCATAGGATGTTGCGCCGCTTTCTTTTTCTTTATATCCATCACAAACCTCAAGGCATGGTTTTTTGACAAAAGCCTCGCACGAGCCCTTGTCAGCGTCGTCTGTGCAGCATGAGCCTTCCCCCCAGCTGCATCTGTTAAGGGTGTACTCCTTGAATTCCCTGTTGCAGTCAGTCTCAGGAGTCATTTTTATTCCCTTGGGCATGAAAATAACCAATTCCTTGAGCTTCTTAATCTTGCCCTGCCAATCCGGCCTGTTTTCAAGCGTAATGCCCACTCTAGGGGATGTAATGTATGCATTGCTGACTCCGATTAATGGTGATGTTGTTTCCATTCCAATTGCAACAGGACCGTTTGTGTAAACAGCAGTAGGCTTTTTGTCCTTAATGCCAAATTCGTCGAAAGGGTCTAAATTCTCCCTCGTCATGGCCCTCAGCCTTTCCCTGTCGATAAAGTAAGCCTTGAGGAAAGACATGGTGCCAAAGTTAAATTCAGCGCCGACTGTTATTGTATTTGAGCCTGTCTCTAATTTTGAAAATTGAGTTCCGTGCGGGTTCGCAAACCTACATTCAAACCCCTGCTCCTCGAGGGTGAATATTGTAAAGGGCTTTTGCGGGTTTACAGAATCAGCGGGCTTTGGCACCTCATCCTTTTTCCTGTAGCACCCTATTTTTATGTTAACGCCATCATCCAAAGTCCTTGCCTTGACATTGCCCCACACTATAACAGGCTCGTCAACATAAAACCTTGGCTCTGCAGCCTTGACATTCTGGAGATAAACTCCCAGCGGCTCTGCCTGGTTTTTCTCGACCTTGCCGCGGTAATAGCCGCCGCTTGCGTATTCAAGCTGGGCTTCTATACTTGACGTTACTCCCTTGATATATTTGCCTACACCAGTATTAATCTTCTTCCACAACTCGTTTAAAGGAGCTTTTTGGGCTTTTGCCTCTTCAAAGTATATGCTGCTTTGAGGCAAACCATCGGCTATTGTAAAAGTTGTTATCAGAACCATAAGTGCGACAAAAGCCAATGCAGTGAATCCGGAAGGGCTTTGGGCAAAAGTCCATAATATAATAACTCCGCCGAGCAGCGAAATGTACCTTATAAAAGGGATGAACTTAAAAGCAGTGGAAAAAATGAAAAAGTCAAAAAACAGTAAGGCTGCGATGCAGATAAGCGCCGTGTCCATGTCCATAGCCTGCCTTATGAAAAAAAATCCGAACAGTATGATAAAAAGGAAATGAAGGACAGCTTTTGGACTATAAGCCCAGCTTGGATTGGAAATGAAAAACACCATGGCCAATGCAAACAATGAGGAGGCAAATATTCCCATCGGGTTAAAAGACCTTTCCCTCAGGTACTTGACAGCAATGATGGATACCGCTACCACCAAAAACAGGTCAAACCAGACGTTTCCGAATGTAAACTTGCTCAGCCAGTTGCTCCAGAAGTCCTGCGGGTTGAAGTTGAATCCGCTGTAAACGCCGCCAAGATACGGCAGATCCCAGATATCAATGATCCACAGCATTATCGCCAGAAAGGAAAAAACCTTTCCGAGCAATTTTACTGATGACAGGTCTATGCTTGATGAAACCGACCTGCTTGCAACGCCGGCGCTTCCCAGCTGCGCGGACTTGCCTGAAAACAGCTTTTTTGTAAAATAGCGTATCTTATGATTTTTAACTTCCATTTTATAATAATGACTAGCTTGACAGAATTCTTCCCAAACACACCTCTTTATCTAATCTTCTACTTCTACGCGGATTTCAACAATCTCAAGCTCCGTCCTGGGCCTTATTTCAATGAAATTGTTGCCTTCCCTGATTTTGTCTTTGATATTTTTGCTGTAAAATTTGTCTTCCTGGTCAAGGCTTAAAAGATGGTCGTTGATGTTTATGTCAGCCCTCTTCTCCTCATCGCCGTTTACGAACTCTATTGTGAGTGTGATATCCTTGTTTTCCTTCTCAATCTCGTCTAATTTTGTCTCGTTGATCTCAAAGAAAAATACCTTTGTCTTTGTCTCCTTTGCCTCAAATTCCAGCTTTATCTGCTCAACAGAATAGCTGCCCCTGTTTGTCTTAAAAATAATGTTGTTTGAGCCAACCTCAAAGACCCCTGTCGGGACAACCTGCCTGTAGGCATCCTCGCAGACAGGAACGGCTGAAAAAACATTCTTGCTGTTTATGCTTACCTCCAAAACTCCTACATCAATGCCCTTGCAGTAAGGCACAAATTTTAAAGTTGCCTTTTCAATGTTAAAAAATTCTTCTCCCTTCAGGCTGAACACGTTCAATGCCTCCTGCCTGCTCCTGTCAGTCAAATCGCCTATAACTCTCACGTTTTCAAGGCTGTACTCGTTGGTGCTCCAGAATTTAATGCCCACGGACGAAACGCTGAATTCCAGGGCATTGTCGGCTTTCAGCAGGCTTCTTTTAAGCCTTATAGGCTCGACAGTCTCGCTTAAAACCTCATTTTCAAAAATTACCTCGCCGTTTAGCTTTATTGTCAGGATTCCTTTATGCTTTTTTGCCGCGAATGAAAGAAGGACATTGTCTATGTTCTCGGAATCATCAATCTTGAAGCTCGCTTCCCTAGCCTTTTTGTCAAACCAGCCGCTCCTTACGATAAACGGGTTTATCCTTTCAAGCTCCTTCGCATTTGTTGTCTCAAAAAGGAAAACGTTCGGTATTGTCTTGTCTTCAATATCCTTGATTATGTCCAGCCTTCCAGGGAATTCCTTGAGCAGGATATTTTCCTCCTCACTTGCAGCCTTGCTTTTTTTAACTTCCCCTTCAAGGAGCTCTTCCCTCTCCACAGACGGCAGAAAAAGGATGTAAAGTATTATGAGGCCTGCTATTATAGCGACTAATACAGCAGCGTTTATGCCGGTTTGAGATTTCTTCATCAGGCACCTCTTTATAAAATATATCTACCTTTGTGTAAAGAAATGAAATGATTTATATATAAATGTTTTTATTTTTCCTAAAAATGAAATTGCTGCTCAAAGACCTGAAAAAAGGCGAAATAAAAATTAAAGCTGAAAACTCAGAAGACTTGTGGTACCTGGGCAATATTATTGATGAAAATGACTTAATAAAGGGCAAAACCCTGAGGAAAATCAAGGTTGGCCAGGAGCAGAGCCAAAGAATAATCAAGAAGCCGGTTTTTATTGAAATCAGGGCCGAAAAGATAGAGTCTGGGGATAACAGCTTAAGGGTTCTTGGAAAGATAACGCAGGCTCCTGAAGATGTGCCATTGGGAAACTACCACAGTTTCGCTATTGAGGAAAACAGCATCATATCAATCACGAAGGAAAAATGGCTCAGGTTCCAGCTGGACAAGCTAAATGAGGCATGCCTTGAAAAGCCTTCCAAGATCCTGATAGTGGTGCATGACCGGGAAGAGGCTTTTTTTGCCATGATGAAAAAATACGGCTATGAAATCCTGGCGGAAATAAAAGGCTCTGTACAAAAAAAGGATATTGAGCAGCAGGTCAAGGGCAGCTTTTACTCGGAGATAATAAGGCAAACAAGGGATTACTCTGACAGGTACAAAATAAACCACGTAATCCTGGCAAGCCCTGCATTCTGGAAAGAGGACTTGATGAAAGAGCTGAAAGACAATGAGCTTAAAAGCAGGATAATACTGGCTACATGCTCGAGCGTTGGCAAAAACGGGATTGAGGAGGTGCTGAAAAGGCCGGAAACAAGAGAGGCCCTGAGGCAGGACAGGATTTCAAAGGAAGCAAACCTTGTCGAGAATCTGCTTCTTGAGATTTCCAAAAGCAGCCTTGCAGCTTACGGCTTGGAAGAGGTTGAAAATGCGGCATTTGCAGGCGCTGTAAAAGATCTGCTGATAACAGACTCCCTTATAAAAAAATCAAGGCTCGAGAACAATTACGCGAGAATTGACAGCATCATGAAAATTGTAGAGCAGAAAAACGGCGAAGTCAATATAATAAGCTCAGGCCATGAGGGTGGCAGGAAACTGAGCGGCCTTGGAGGCATAGGCGCAGTCCTGAAGTTTAAGCTCAGCTATTAGCAAAAGATTTAAATTATTTTTATGTTTTTTGAAATAAAAAGAGGTGAACCATGCCAGCAAACTACATAACTTCTATCCTAAAGGAAAACAGGATTTTTTATCCTCCAAAAAAATTCAGCGAAAATGCCCATATA
>JAGVXV010000032.1 GCA_018303625.1 Candidatus Woesearchaeota archaeon | reverse complement strand
TAGCCGAGATAATGCGCAAAAAAAATCCGGTTTGGGGAATCTGACTTTTCAACTTAATAATTTTTGAAATAATAAAATAAATCGGCATTTAAAATGCAAAATATAAAAATTCTCAATAAAAAAGAGATAAAATCCATACTGGAATTGATAAAAAACCAATGGGGCGCAAGCGCCGATATGGATTACGCTTTCCTGAAAACGGATAAAGGCAAAATTTATGTGGTAAACAGCGACATATCAAAGCTTGAGCTCGGCAAATTAAGGATAAACTCCATCGGCCTTTATTTCGCCGAAATAAGGGATGAGGGAATAAGGCTGAGCATTGAAGGCTCCCAGATTATCGGGCCTAAATCCAAAAAGAGCGCCTTGGAGCTGAATGACAATGAGGCTAAAGAGTGGATGCGCGGCAATGACCTGGAAATGAAAGGCGATTTTTCCGGCTTTTTAATAATCAAGCATAAAGAGGATTTTCTGGGGTGCGGAAAATACGCTAATGGAAAGATCCTGAATTATATCGGGAAGGCGAGAAGGGTTAACAGCATTATATAGGTCGCCTTGTGGCATCTCTTAACTTTTCAAAATAAGCCCTCATATTTCTGGGGCGGTAAAACTCTAAAGTATCTCTACTTATAGTTGGTAACCACCCTTTTAATTCTCTCGGGAGCGCAGATATCGACTGGATATACCTGCTTGAAAGCATATTTGTTGCCCTTTCAATTTCATCTATGGAAATTCCTTTACGTGCTATACCCTCAGGTTTCAGATTTTGTATAAAGGTGTGATTTATCTTAGATGCATAATGGTCAGCCAAAAATAATATGTAATATTTGGCGTTTCTTAGGGCAATATCCCCATTCACTGCTAACTTATTGGCCCTTTCCCTTGATTCTTCTATTAATCTCATAGATTCCTTGTATCTTTCATATGAAGAATCTTGCGAAAACCTGCGATACTCCACTTCTAAGTCATTCCTTTCTGCTAACAGGCTATCAATCGACTTTACGAATATACTGGAATATTTCAGGACATTCCCAAACTGTTTATTGGCATCCTCTCTCTGTCCCGGGGCATAGCTTTCGCCCAGTACCCTCCTTCCATTATTAAACATATAAGAAAAATTGTGAAATCTGATTAGATCATCCCTAAGATCTCTAGGCTTGCTTTTTAAAAATTCAGGCATGTCTTCATTGAAAATCAAATGAAAGTTGGCTTTAACAAGTTCCCGATAGTCAATAAATTTTGCAATAAAAATCTGATTTATTAAATCCAGCAAATCACCATCGCCTTCGCTTAAATGCTCCTTTATTCCTGCGACGGTGGCTTCTTGTTTATCCTTATCCCATGTATGGTACTCGAGCGTTCTTTCCCAAAAATTAGCCAGCCATTTTTTTGCTGGTGTGCCCTGCCCATAAGATTTTTTTATGCCTTTTCTTACTTCACCTACAGCATTTCCAACTAGGCGAGGCTTAAGCCTCGGAGACATAACTATCTTCTCAAGAAGATCTCCCATTCTATTATAGTCTCTTTCTACAGTATCCGGGCTACTTGTATCATTCATTTTTATTGTGCTTAAAAATGGGAGAGAATACAATATTTAAATCTTTTCTTTTTTATAACTATAAAGTGGTTACTTTAAAATTACGCTTATCAGGGAGTTGCCTGCAGACAAATGACCGACAAAACCTCTTTTCAAATCAGCAGCAGCCTTATCAGCCCTTACCGCAAAAGTCCTTCCATCTTTAAAATCGCTCTTCCTTATAACCATATCCTTATCAGAATTAAAACCAGAATTTATTTCGGCATTTATTTCTTCTGTAAAATCATTGGCTTTAATTATTATTTTTATTTTTTTATTTTTTAAATCTTTAATGAAATTTTTTATTGATTGCAGGCTAAAATCAGCCTTAACGCCAATAATGCAGTCCCCCTTTAATGTCACATCCCTGTCTTTTGTGAATTCCAATGTAGTCTTGTGCCTTGCAGTTATATTCTCGTGGCCATAAGCTTCAAATTTGTACATAATTCCTGCAAATATGGGAAAGAATAAAAACCTTACTTAAGAATATCATCTATCGGCTTTGTCTTTTTGGGAGCCTTGCTTTCCTTCTGCTCCTTTGCAGCTTTTTCCAAATCAACGCCGAGGTCCTTCAATCCCTTGATGTGCATCTGCATAAGCTGCTCGACTATCTGCAGTATCCTCAATAACTCCTCCCTTTCCTTTGCCAATGTGGTTAGGGAGCCTTTATGAAAGCCTACCTGCTCCTCTTTGCTCGCTTTGTCAGCCATGAAATCATATTTCCGCTGCACTATTTAAATTTTCTTATATTGCGGTTTTCATCAATATATTTTTAAAATAGCCGAATTTTCCCGAGTGCATGAATGAAATCTACGTGGATAAAAACAATAACCTGATTGATGAGGATAAATGGATAACCTCTGTTAACTCTATAGAAAACAATTTTGATAATCTTGAAACCAACAAGGAAAGGGCAAAAAGGGTTTTAAGGGAAAAAATAACCAGCGCAATCAAAATAAGGGCGCAGAATCTGGACAATTTCGGCGTATTGTTTTCAGGCGGCGTTGACAGCAGCCTTATAGCCATGGTATGCAAGCAATTAGGCCTTAAATTCACATGCTATTCCATAGGTCTGGAAAATTCGCAGGACATAGAGGCCGCAAAAAAAGTCGCATCTTACTATAGCCTGAATTTAAAATATAAAATCCTGTCCCTGGAGGAATTTGAGAGCATAATAAAAAATACTGTGAAGATACTTAACAGCACTGATATGGTGTGGGTTTCTGTAGGCTCTGTACTGTATGCTGCGGGAAAACTGGCATTGAACGACAAGGCAAATGTCTTATTCGGAGGATTGGGGAGCGAAGAGATTTTTGCAGGCTACCAGAGGCATGAGGAGGCTTTAAAGCAGGGCTTTGAGGCGCTGCACAAGGAATGCTGGAATGGGATGAAGAATATGTGGCAAAGGGACTTAAAGAGGGATTTCCTGATAGCGAAAAATCTAGGCCTTAAACTGAAAACCCCCTATATGGATCCCGGGCTGATAAAATACGCAATGCAGATACACCCCATGTACAAACTGGATGCCGACAACAAAAAAATAATCCTTAGGGAAGTTGCCGAGGAAATAGGCCTGAAAAGGGAATTTGCCTTCAGGCCAAAAAAAGCCGCGCAATATGGAAGCAATTTTGTGAACGGCATAGAAAAGCTGGCAAAAAAAAATAATTTTCAGCTAAAAAAAGACTACCTGAAGAGCTTAGCTTAAATGTATCTGCACAACGTCGTTATCCTCAAGCTTGTGCTCAAGCTTTCTGATGTCCTGGCCGGGGAATTTTGCGCTTTTGCCCCACACCCTTGCAAACCTGAACTTGTTTACAAAATCACGGTGCAGCTTGTCGCAGACATCCTTTAGTGTGCAGCCTTTCCGCATTATCAAAGGCACTTCCAAATCAGCCTTCTTTCCGGCTTCCTTGCAGAATACCCTTATAAAATCCAGTTTTTTGAAAATAAGATACTTCATTTCCTCGATGTTAACCTTATTCTCCGCCGATATGTCTATGTCACAGCTGATTTTCCTTTTTATCTTTTCAAATTCGTCCTTGCTTACCATGTCTATTTTATTCATGGCTGTTATTGAAGGAATGTATTTTTTATTTCCTTCTATCACATCAATAAGCTGGTCGGCACTTATGTCCTCCCTTATTATTATGCTTGCGTTGTTAAGCTTAAATTCCTTCATAATGCCCTCTACGGTTTTCCTGTCTATCCCCGTAAGCTTTACAGTCGTTCCTATCTCGATGCCTCCCCTTTCCCTTTTTGTTATCTTCACATCAGGCATCTTTTGGTCAAGCCTGAAATTTGTTTCGTCCAATTCCTTTCTTATCACATTCAGGTGCTCCGGGTGAAGAACATCAATGAGAAGTATTGCAAGGTCGGCATTTTGGGCGACAGCAAGCACTTCCCTGCCGCGGCCTGTGCCTGCGGCGGCGCCTTTCAGTATCCCGGGAACATCGAGAATCTGTATTTTTGCGTGCCTGTATTCAAGGATTCCCGGAATGCAGGTCAATGTCGTAAAAGCATAGCTTCCGACTTTTGAATTCGCATTGGTCAAAACATTAAGCAGTGTGCTTTTCCCTACAGAAGGGAAACCCACTATTATCACGGTCGCATCGCCGCTTTTTTTTACAGAAAAGCCGGCGCCTTTTGCTTTTGAACCCCTGCTTCGCTGCTTTTCCCTCAGCAGGGCTATTCTGGCCTTTAAAAGCCCTATATGGTGCTGGGTCCTTTTGTTGTATTTTGTTTTTTCCAGCTCGTCTTCCAGCTCTTTTACCCTTTCAAATGCCGATAATTTCTGAACTGGTTTATTCTCCATAACATGCTGTAAAAAGCTTCCCTATTTATTGTTTTTTATATTATTGTTGAAATACAGAATTCATCAAGACAGTTTATTATACAGCTCCGTCAATGGCGCATAAATCTCTTTTCTTTCATGGTAGCTGCACTTAATATAGACATTTCTTGCTTTTGAATATAAACTCTTTGCTTTGCCCATATTGCCATTTTCAAAGGCAATCTGGGATTTGCCCATTAAATCATGGCATTTGAAAAACAGTCTGCTGCCCTTTTTCACTTCCCTATCGGCGGGCTTTTTTTCGTATTCTTTGGTTTCTTCCAGCGCTTTAGCACTTTCCTCTTCCTTTATTCTTCCTTTTTTCCCAAATGCCTTTTCCTTTGTCTTCTTCAAACCTATTTTATGCAAAAAGCCTTTACTTTTTGGCTTCAATTCCCCCTCTTCTTCAAATACCCTGCCGAGCTCCATTATCTGCTTTTCAAGGTCTTTGAATTCTGCGTCTTTCTCGAGCTCTATTTGCTTTTCTTCTTCACGCCCGGCTTTTTCCTTTTTCCAGGGCAATTTTCCGAAAAAAGCCCTCATTTTCTCCTTCCTTTCAAGACTTCTTCTTTCTTTTTCAGCCTCTTTTTCTAGCCTTAGCCTTTCTTTCTCCTGCTTATCCAGGATTTCTTTGAGTTTCTTTTCCTTTTCCTCTTTTTCCTCAAAAGCTCTTCTTCTTTCCAGCTCTTTTTTTCTCAGCCTTTCTTCCATTGCCAGCCTGATTTTTTCTTCCTTGGATTTTTCTTCCTCAGCTTTCTTAGCCCACTCTTCTTTTCTCTTCTGCTCCAATATCCTCAATTGGCTTAGTCTTTGCTCTTCGGCTTTTAGCCCCAGTTTTTCTTTTTCCGCCCATAGTTTCTTTCTTGACACTTCTTCTTTCTTAAGATATTTTCTTTCCCTCAATTTTCTCAGAAATTCTTTCAATTTGCCTTCTTTTTTCTCCTGGAAAGCAAACGATACTTGGGCTTCAGGTTTCTTTTCAGGCAACTTGTAGCTGAAAGGTTTATCCTGAAGCTTGCGGCGCGAAAAGAGGTACAGGTAAGCGCCTATTGCGCATGCCAGCAATAAAACAATCAGGGACAAGGCCCAGCACAAAGGCTCTTTTCTGCAGAGCCCTATAATCCCAAGCCTAGGCTTTTCCTCACTGCCCTCAACTTCAAACAAATAAGATGATGTTCCCGTGGAATTGCCGTATGATGCTTTGGCGGCAAAAACATAGACGCCCATTTCCAGGTTTTGCGGTATTTTCAATGTTTTGAAAAAAGAGGCTTGAGTCTCAACAGCTGCAATCTCCCTTTCGCTAATAGCTGTGTTGCCGTTCAAGTCCTTTATCAAGTAGTCCATGCTGACATTAGTCTCTTCTGCGCTTTGCAGATTGAAAAGCCTCACCTCTATTTGTGCATCGCTGCCCTGCAGCATTTTCCTGTCTGCGGAAACAGGATTAAGGTTGGCATCAAACAAAACTTCCCTAGTTTCTATTTCAGCTATAACCGGCATCTCACTTTCAAAACCTTCGGACTTGGCAATAATCCTGCCGGTGTAAACGCCGGGCGCATACTCTATGTTATTTTTCACGTCAAAGGTGCTGAAATTAATCTTAACAGTGCCTGTCTGCCCGGGCTTTATTGTAAATTCAGCATTAAGAATTCTGGCGATATCAGAAATCCCGGCAGATTCTACTTTAAATGCTTCTTCTTTATCCCTCGTATTCATGATGCTTATTTCCTTAATTATGGAATCAGGTGTTTTAAGCAGCACCCTTATTAATGCCTGCTCAGCATCAAGCTTATCTGCCTCTGCCTCTTTCTTGCTCGAAGCCAAATCCCTGTTTTTCACGAAAAAAAGCGCAGAAATAAAAATAAGTAGAATAAGCAGGATTGCAATAATTAATTTCAGAGTGCCCTTGCCCTTTTCCCTTGGAACTGCATTGCCGGCTTTTTCAGGATAAGCGCTTTCCGCTTTTCCCTGCGCATCTATGGTACCCTTATAGTAATTTGGCATGAGCTTTTCTTCTTCCCCATATGCCCCTTTTTTATAAGCCAAATGAACCACCGCACAGATGCGCTGCGCTGCATTTTTTCAGAGAATATGCAATGACCTTTAATTTATAAGAACTCAAGCTAAAAATCAGCATAAATACTGCCACCTCTTTTTTTCTATGCAAATATTATGGTAGTATATCAAAAGAATTATATAAATAACTTTCGGTATTGGGCTGTGGCACTGTCAACTTAAGGCGCCTTGACCTGCTTGCGAGCACGCTCGCAAACTCGCGTGCAAATCTCGTCAGTTTTCTTTATTTTTTTATTTTATTTGATTATTGATGATATTATTGAATGAAAACTGTCCCTTAATTTCTGTTACAGGCGCTTTGCCTCAGCCAAATAATTGGCGCCTGCCTTAAGTTGGCAATATTTCATATAAAATAATTAAATTTATAAACAAAACAGCTTTTTAAAAAATCCATGCGTCGGTGGTCTAAACAGCAATGGGACTATGGCTATGACTGCGGCCTTCCAAGGCCGGAGGTCAGCCGCGTGTCCGGGTAATGCCCTAGCAGCTAGGCATTCGGAAATTCGAATTGTGGAAAGCAAGCTACGCTTCGCATCGCAAGTCCCGGCCGACGCATTTAATTAATTTTTATAAACAACAAGATTTTAACCTGCATGATCAGTGTCATAATCCCAGCATTAAACGAAGAAAAATATATCAGAAAATGCCTTGAAGGCCTTAAAAAACAGACTTTCAAGGATTTTGAGGTCATAGTTGTAGATGGAAACAGCACTGACAATACCGTAAAGATTTCAAAACAATATTCAAAAGTTGTTATTGCCAAAAACAGGGGGATAGGTTACCAGCAGAATCTTGGAGTTAAAAATGCAAAAGGCGACATACTGGTTTTTACCCAGGCGGATGTAACCTTTCCGCCTAATATTTTATATGAGATAAACAAGGCGATTGAAAGCAGCAAAGATATCGTTGGCGGCTCTACAACAGGAATTTTTGAGCCAATAAACTACAAAGTTAAATTACTTAATCTTGTTTCACCGATAATCCAGAAAACTCTTAGTATAACCTATGGACATTGCATTTTTGTAAGAAAAGATATCTTTGAAAAGACAACTGGATTTAGGAATTGCATTTGCGAAGATTGCGATTTCAGCTTCAGGCTAAAAAAGCATGGCAAGGTGGTTATACTGACTGATTGCAGTTATTTAGTCTCCAGCAGAAGGTTTGTCCATAAGGGATTTTACTCCCCACTCTGGCTATGGGTCTCAGAGTACTTTAAGATTAAGTTTGGATTTAGGACTCCTATTGAAATGTACCCTGCTGTGAGATAAATATACGCACTTTTTATAGCTCATTCTTATAATTTTTGCCTATACCTTTAGACTCACAACCTGGGAGATCCCGTGCTCATTCATTGAAATGCCGTACAGGTTGTCAGCTTCTGAAATCAACGCGTCATTATGGCTTATCAGGAGGTATTGCGCATTTTTTGAATAGCCCCTCACCAGCTTTGCGAGCTTTTCGCTGTTGTGCTTGTCCAGGGCTGAATCCACCTCATCCAGGACATAGAAGCTCGCGGGCTCATGCTCCTGTATCGCGAATATGAATGCCAAAGCCGTCAATGTTTTTTCACCGCCTGACAGCGACCTTATATCCAGGAATTTGCTTCCGGTTATCTTTACATTGACCCTTAATCCTGCTTCGAATGGGTTTTCCTGATCCTCCAGGACAAGGTATGCCTCGCCTTTTGTCGAGAGCATTGAAAAAAACCTTTTGAAGTTCTCATTGATGACATCGAAGTTTTTCATAAACAATTCTTTTTTCTTACCTTCAATCTCGTTCATCATGGCCAAAACGTCATCTTTCTCAACAACCAGCTTTTCTTTTTTTCCCAATAAGCTGCTGTACTGCTTTTCAACCTCATCGTAAATCTCTAGGGCTCTCATATTCACAGAGCCTATCTCCTCCCTCATCTTTTCAAACTTCCTTATCTCGTTTTTTAGTTGCTCCTCATTTTTTCCCAAATCCAGCTTGACGCCCTCGTATTGCGAGAATTCCTGCTGCAGGGCAGCCAAAGAGGCGTTGAGCTCGGCCATTTTCAGGGAAAATGTGTTGTTCCTTATCTCCACTTTCCTGCTTTCCTCTATTCTGCTGTTTATGGCATCCTCATTTTTTTGCATATGCCTGTCAATTTCGCCCCTTTCCGCGAACAGGCCCTTGAATCTTGCATAGAACTCCTGGGCCAGCTTTTCCTTCTCCTGCAGAATTTTACCTTTTTCCTTTGCATGGCTTTCCAGGCTGATGAGCTCGTCGCCGAAGCTCTTTGATTCCTTGTCCAGCTGCTTCAGTATCTTTTCAGTCTTTTCCTTCTCATTGCTGTAGATATCAGTAATCTGGGTTTCTATTGCTTTAATCTCGGAATTGGCAGTTATTATCTCATCGCTGAATTCCCTGGCTTTCTGCTCAAAAGTGTTCAATTCCGCCAGCAAAGACGGGTTTCTGAGCTGCGAAATCTCAGAGCGCAATTTCTGCTTTTCTATCTTCAGGTTTGTAAGCTCCTTATTTGTGTCAGATATTTTGCTGATTACGCCGTTTATCTTGTTTTCAATCTCTTTTTCCTGCTTCATTAATTCTTCTTTCCTGTTTTTCGGGTTTTTTGTGTCTGCCGCGTCCAAATGCAGGGATTTTTCGGTTTTTATGATGCCCCCTTCCAAATTCGCTTTTTTCTCCCTTAAGGATGCAATCTGCTGCTCATTTTCAATCCTTCTCTTTTCAAGAATGTCGATGGTGTTTTTTAATTCTGATATTTCCTCCTGGATTTCTTCTATGCTCTTGTCAAGGTCCTTTTCCTTGAAGCCAAATCCCTGCTTTTTTCTCAGCCTGAAGCCGCCATGCATTGCCCCGCTCAGCTCCGCCATATCCCCGTCAATTGTCACGTACTTGGCTTTTCCTATTCCAAGGCGCCTGGCAACGTCTATGTCATCAACGACTAAAGTATCTGCAAAAACGTAAGAAAAAACCTTGTCAAATCTCCTGTCAAAAGACACAAGATCTATTGCCAGGCCATGGCACCCGTTTGCCTTTTCAAGCCCTGCTGCAGCTTCAGAAGTGCGCTTCGGGTTTAGCTTGTTTAGCGGAAGAAAAGTTGCGGTTCCAAGCTTGTTCTGCTTCAGGTATTTTATGAGCTCTGCCGCGACTTTGTCATCCTCGACAACAATGCTTTTTATCCTCGGCCCTGCCGCGATTTCCAGCGCAAGCGCGTATTTGGAGTCAACTTTGCCAAGTTCAGACACGGTGCCGTGAATATCACTTCTCTTGCTTTTCAGCTCAAGTATTTTCTTGATTGCAATGTCGGAATGCGCAATCTCCCTGATGCTAAGCTGCCTTGCACTCAGCTTTACAAGCTCCTCATCGGCATTGTGAATTTTCTTCCTTGCGCTTGACAGCTGTATGGACAATGATGCATCCTCATCAAGGTTTTTGTTCAGCTGCAGGGTTATTTTTTTGAATTCATCCCTCCTGCTCTTGAGCTCTTCAAGCTGCTGCTTGTGCTCCCTTTCGACATCTATCACTTTTTTAAGCTCAGCGTCAATAACGCCAATTTCATGCCTTATAGTATCCTTTTCCCTTATAAGCTCGTGCTGCTGCTCCCTTAGGGATTGTATCTCTTTCTGCAAGTCCTCGGATTTTTTGTCTATATCCTCAACCTTTTTTTCTACATCCCCTATATTGTCAAGCTTGTGCTTCTGCCTGAACTCAATGATTTTTTTGCCGAAATAATCCCTTTCTTTGCCCCTGTCTTTAATCCTATTCTGAAGGCTCTCCTTCTCCTTATTTAATTCCAAGATTTTTTTGCCTATATCACCAATTGCAGCCATTAAGTCTTTTTTTCTCTGGCCCATCCTGCTTATCTCATTTTTCACTGTTTCAGTCCTGGAATTGTTCCTTGTCAGCTCTATTTTCAATGCCTCAACTTCCTTGTTTAGCCTTACCTGCTCTACTTCGCCTTTTTCCTCTATCTCCCTCGTTATGCTTTCAATCTGCTTTCTTTTTTCAGCGTTTTCCTGCTTCAGCTTTGCTATCTTCTCATTAACCCTGCTTAATTCCTCTGTTGCCTCGTCAATCTTTTTCTGCATTTCATTTTTTTCAGCTTCTTTTTTGTCAATTTGTATTTTTGAGTAAGAGGCCTTGTTCTGGTTTATCCTGTCGTTCATGTCCTTGTACTTCAAAGCCTGGTCGCGGTCTTTTTTCAGCTCTTTGAGGTAGGTGTTCCTTTCTGTAAGCACAATCTCGGTTTCCTTTAATTTTTCCCCGACCTTTTGCAGCTCGAGCAGGGCCTTGTGCTTCTTTTCCTCATAGACGGAAATGCCTGCTATCTCCTCAATAAGCTGCCTTCTTTCAATGGGATGCATTTCCACAAACCTTATGATGTCGCCCTGCAGGATTATGTTATAGCCGTCCGGGTTTATTTTTGCCACTGAAAGCAGGTCAAGGGTTTCCTGCCTTGTCCTTGTTTTGTCGTTGATTTTGTAGATTGACTGGCCGTTATGCTTCACTATCCTACTTATTTTCACTTCATTGTCATCCGTGGGAAAGGTTTTGTTCGAGTTATCAAAGAAAATCGAGACCTCGCCGTGCTTTGCCGGATTCTTGGCTTTTCCGCCGTTGTATATCAGATTTGAAGACTTCTCAGCCCTTAACGACTTTGAGGAGCTTTTTCCCAGGACAAAGCACAATGCGTCAAGGACATTGCTTTTTCCGGCGCCGTTTGGCCCCAGGATCACATTAAAGCCGCTTGAGAAGGGAAGCTCGGTAAACTTGGCAAAGCTCTTGAAGCCGTGCATGACCATCCTGTTTATTCTTGTGCCTTTCTGCTCCTGCACTAACACTTGCTTTTGCTCTTCCATAAGGGTAAAATCATATCATAATTATTTATAAAGCTTTTTATTATTCAAGAAAGCATTTTCTCAACTTCCTTTTTGTCTTCTTCCCTGCCCTGTATAAGAAGCTTGCCTGACTTGTATAATGTTATTGTGCACGGCCCCTTTAACCTTACATGCTCATGCTCTGTTGAAGCCGGGACAAACTTGTAGCCGAAATCCTCCAGCTTTTTCAGCTTGTCAATTATCTTTTCGTCCTTATCCTCAATTTTTTCTATAAACTGCGAAAAGTCCTCCAGCTTTTTCTGGAACTTTTTGTTTAGGATATCCTGGTATGGAAGCCAGCTTTTCCTGAACAGATAAGAGTATTTTTCATAATAATTTTCAAGAAAGCTTACTGTTTTTGGGTCTGCCATGTAGCCAGAGCCGAAGTCCATTCTGATTTGTTTTTTTATTCTCTCAATTTCATTGTCTCTTGTTACTTTTGCAAGTATAGAGGCTGCGCTTACAATCGGGTAATTGAAGTCTGCCTTGTGCTCAAGGATTAAATTGGTGTTTTTATTTTTTATAAATTTGATGAGATATTTCCTATATGTTTCGATGTTGTTGCTCGGAGTGTCTATAATAGCCTTTTCCGGGCTTAATTCATTGATTATTTCCGCTGATTTTCTTGCCTCAAGCCTGTTTAAGTTCAAGCCGTCATGGCCATTGACTGCCTTGTCAATTTCCTCGGGGCTTATTACAATGATTTTGTAATCTTTAACTATTTTTTTTATTTTTCCGAATAAATTTTCGCGCTGCTTCGGAGTTAAGAGCTTGGAGTCCTTTACCTCTATCTTCCTTAGCTTTTCCTCTTCTTTTTCCTCAATTAAAATGCCGCACATCACTAAAGGGCCTATTATCGGGCCACGGCCTGCTTCATCAATGCCGCAGATTAGTATTTATATCACCTTTTTGCATTTAAAAACAAAGAAAGAGTTTAGGTTTTTAAAGTTTTATATTAATTAAAGATTTTAATAAACTAATTTTTTAAAAATAAATTACCCCCGTCTTAGGTTCCCGTTTTGCAGTGCTTGCTCAATTTCGTGAATCCTTTGTTCTATTTCAGATTCAGACCATATGCCTACTAATTCAGCCTGCCATATACCTACTTCAGATTGGAGATATTGCAGCCTTTCTTTATACTCAGGTTTTCGCATTTCTTCCCTTAGTTTTGCCACTCTTCTAAACATTGCAAACTTTTCAATGTACCCTAAATTTTCAGGATTGATTCCATCTAATGGCAATTCAAAAGCGTATAATCCAGCTTTTTTTAAAAGGCGCTGCGTAGGATGAACTAAACCTTCCTTTGCACATCTTATCGCTTCAGCCAAAACTCTACCATATTCTTGTTTATCTGCAATGTTGTAAGCACCCGGATTTTTGTTTCCTGACATTTTTTGCACCTTTGTTGAAATTTTATATAGAAACCTGATGTCCTTAAGATTTCAGAAGGAACACCAGATTTAAGCAATGACAATGCCCACTATGATAATCAGAATGCTCAAAATTACATTGTTGCTTGTACGGGCCATCTTATGTACTGCTTATAGCCTGCCGTATTTAAATTTTTTGCTCTCAAACTTCAAATTAAAAAAATATATAAACCACTGCGACAATCCGGAATTTCATGAAGCCCGCAAACCCGATACAAGTAGTCGGCATTAAGGATCTGGATGAAATGGAGCTGGAGGCTGTTTACAGGATTGGCGACAGATATTATGGCAAGCTCCAAAGGGCAGTCAAGAATATGGCTTCCCTGGTTGTGCACATAAAAAGCTATGACAAGGAAGGAAGGCAGAGAAAATACTCTGTCCATGTCAAATTAGTTGCGCCTGCAAGGATTTTTGTCTCAACAAAAGTGCATGACTGGAATCTGGAAAAGGCTCTGCATAAGTCTTTTCAGGACATAGAAAGGCAATCGCAGCATAGGCTGCATACATACAGCCAGAACAAGAAAGCTTAGTTTTTTTCTCATAAGAAAAGATAGCGGGAAGAGGATTTGAACCTCTGACCTATGGGTTATGAGCCCATCGGGCACTCCTGGTTAGGCGTTTAGAACAAAATTCCAAACTCTGCCCTATCCCGCTATAAAAATTAAGAATTAAACTTAATTTAAAAAGGTTGCTACTTAGCCCTGCCTTTTTCCAATAATCTCTATAGCTCCTTTGAATTCAATGAAAGTGACAATGTCCCCTTCATTCAGCTCGCTGAAAAGCTCTTTAGGGGCATTTGCATTTAATGTTTCGTAGCTTACATTGTCCATTATCTGCACTTTATCATTTGCTTTTGAAATTACTTGGCCTGTTTTCCTCATTATCTCGACAATTTCCACCTTGTCCGTATGGTGCATGTTGATGCTTCTTTCGCCCTTTTCGCTCAGGCCCTGAAAAAATATCTTTAATTTGCTATGGGAATGGGTTCCATAGGCAACAAGCTCTTTCCTTAAAACCCTTACAATCTCCCCATTATGCATAAAGCATGTTCCTTTTTGCAGTTCTGTTGCAGATGACATTTTCAAATAAGTTAAAATTTGCTGCTCAAATTTATTTTATGTGAAAAAATAAACGCCGAGGGGGAGACTTTCACATGGTTTTTTGCGTAAGCAAAAAAGCTGTTTTGAACTCCCGAGTCCTTGCGGACACTGGATGTCTGCATGGTATAGCAGGTTTCAAACAAACACTGGTTTGTAGCAATCCAGCGCTATACCGGGCTAAGCGACCTCGGCATACGCTGAAGTTATTTAACTTTGTTTATAAAGATTATTATTAGGGAATTTATTTATTTTTGATTTTTAGTAAATAAAAAATAACGGGGAGTTTAGGCGCCGCCAATGACGCGGCGCAACATAGTGCGCCTCAATGGGCGCAAAATCTATTTAAGGGTTGAACAAAGGCCCTATGTCAATGTATATGAGGTATTTGCTGATGAGGCTTTTATCCATGTAAAAGATGTTTGCGAACGGCAATGTAACCTTGCTGCTGTCCTTTCTCGTGTAAGTGACTTCGCCATGGCACATTACATTGCCATTATGCTCCCAAACCATTGTTATCTTATGGCTCAGCGCCTTTATTATTGAGAAAAACTGGCTGACGCTTTTTTTGATTTCTTCCCTGCCATGGACAGCATCAGCATTTCCAAACCTGAAAACTGCATTATCAGCAAGGAAGCCTGCAAACTTTTCAATGTCCATGCTGTCAATGGCCCTGAATAGTTCATCAACCCATTTATTTTCCATAAATATCACCAATGCTTTGCGGTTTTGCAATCTTTAAAAAATTATCTGAAAAACAATAAAAACATATTTAAACAAAAATATAAAATAACAGGGAAATGAGGAAAATCATTTTTATTCTGATTTTATTGCTTTTAATTAATAATGCTGCTGCCCAGGAAGACTGGTTTTACAATTCCGAGGCTCTTGACATAAACCTGAAGGTAAGCTCCGAGGCAGTAATAAAGCCTGCATCATCCAGCTATAATGTCAAGTATGTCCTGGTTAACATTTCCTTTGTGCCGCAGGATGACATCAACCAGAAAATCCTGAGGTTTGAGACAGAGCCTGAAGGCAAAATCGAAAATGGCGCAATTTATTTCAGGTTTGATAATCCTACTAAAAAAAACCTGGATTTTGGCTATGATGCCGATATAAGGACATTTAACAGGATTATCGGCGTGAGGGAAAAAATCCCATTTCCCATTGAGGAAATGCCTGCTGAATACGGCATTTACCTGCAGTCAGGAGATATTATAGACTCTGATAACAAGGCAATAACAGAATTGGCCTCAAGGCTTGTTGAAGGCGAGGATGACCTTTTTGTTGCTGTCAGCAGGCTGGCTGCATGGACTAAAAACAACATCAGATATAATTTAAGCACTTTGACAGCTGAAGTTTCTCAGAAGGCCTCATGGGTTTTGGAGAACAGGCAGGGAGTTTGCGATGAACTAACTTCCTTATTTATTGCAATGCTTCGTTCAGTGGGAATTCCGGCAAGGTTTGTGTCAGGAATAGCCTATACTGATGACCCTCAATTTCCTGAGCAATGGGGTGCCCACGGCTGGGCAGAGGTTTATTTTCCCTCTGTTGGCTGGGTTCCTTTTGATGTTACCTATGGAGAGTTTGGATATGTTGATCCAACCCATATAAAATTGAGGGAAAGCTTTGACAGCGATGAAGCTTCTACTGAATACAGGTGGCTTGGAAGGGATGTTGACCTTGAGGCTAATAAACTGGATATAAAGGCTGATAAACTAAGCACAATCGGCAGGGTTGAAAGCCCAATATCCCTAAAAGCAAATATACTGGAAGATGAAGTAGGCTTTGGCTCCTATAACCTTGTTGAGGCTGAAATTGAGAATCTTAAGGATTATTATGTTTCGGCTGAGGCTTACATCTCCAAGACAGAAGAGCTTGAGGTTTTAGATGGCTATTTCAGGCAGGCTTTATTGCAGCCAAAGGAAAAGAAGAGCGTTTATTGGCTTTTGAAGGTTTCTGACAAGCTACAGAAAAACTTCATTTACACATTTCCTGTTGCAGTAGGGACGTTATGGAATTCCAGCAGCGAAACAAGCTTTACTGCATCCCAGAGGGAAATTTCCCATTCCTTTGATGAAATGCAGGGCATCCTGAAGCAGAAAGAGGAGGAAACAAGGAAAGTATACTCGAAAAATGTCAATCTGGATTGCGGAATTGACAGGAAAGAGTTTTATGACTATGAAAATGCTTTGATAAGCTGCAGCATAAAAAACATTGGAAACGTTTTTCTTAAGGATTTGAATATATGCTATGAAGAATGCAAAAAAATTGATTTGGGCATCGGAAGGGATGCTGTTGTAAACTTTACCGTTGAAGATTCGGCAGGGAAAAAGGATATTTTTGTCAGGGCAAGCAATAATGATGTTTCAAAAACAGCTAATATTGAATTTAATGTCATGGACAAGCCTTCGGTTAAGATAATTGACATAAAAAATCCCTACAATGTTTCCTTTGAGGACGTTTTTTCTGTTGAGTTTGAATTAAGCAAGGCTTCTGATTCAAATCCTATTGATGTTGGCATAGATTTTGCGCAGAACGGCTTTTCAAAAAGCTGGAATATTGAAGAATTTTTTGAAAGCAGGAAGTTTGTTGTAAAGCTGGATGGGAAAAGCCTGAAAGCCGGCAGGAACGGCTTCGATATTTTCGTAAAATATAACGACAGGAACGGCAGGGAGTATGAAACTTCCGCAGGCTTTGACATTTATCTGGTTAATGTTACCCTATGGCAGAAATTCCAGATAGAATTCTTCCAATTCAACAGGTCTTTGGAAAATCTGACAGTGCAGAACGCTGTTTTGATAATTATGGGGATTGGAGTTGTGTTTATCCTGGTTGTGTGGTATGTTTTCAGGAAGAAGAGATGAATGTATGGTGTAGCGAACATCGGGTTTCTGAGCTGCCGAAAGTCTAGCATCTTATTTTCCTTACGGATTATCTTCTTTGTTTCTCCCGGGCTTGCTTCTTTACTATTTCAAACAAGTTGTCCAGAACTTCTTGGGGAATATCCATCTTAATTTTCTCTTTTAGTTCTTCCAAAAAACATCCCAAGTCAAACGCTGCCCGGTCTTTTCCCAGCCTGATCTGGGCTTTTATTTCATCTAGAACTATACCCCATTTGATTTTTGTTATTTCCATTATTTTTCTTACATCGTCTTTATCTTTCAATCTATCAGTTGCACATTTCATTAAAATTATGTCATGAGGATCCGCTATTTTAAGTATTAAATTTTCTCCGAATTGATGCATACTTTCCGCCCTTTTCTGCATATTTTCAGAAAATACAAAATCTATGATGTTGACAACAAATAAATCAAACCTTTCATCATTTAACTTTAACATTTCTGGATGATTTATTTTTGCTCCGTAAACTTTTATCACATCAATTTCCCTGTAACCTAAGGATTTAATGGCCTCTTTGAAAGTATTCTTGTCTTTTTCATTTTCAAATACTAAATCAATGTCCAATGTGGAATCTTTAATTCCCAGAAACATCATTGCTGTGCCTCCAATGGCGTATGCTGTTACCCTTTTGTTTAGCATTCTTGCTATGTTCAGGAATAACTTTTGCTGCTCATCTATTGTTATCATTTGTAATCACTCAAATCATTTTTATTAAATGGCAGATGGATTTTCCATTTTTCTTCAATATCCTTAAAATCTTTTGACATTAAGCCGGGGATAGTATACTCAAAATTAAATTCTTTTTTTGGCAAAGCGTTGTTTCTGAACCTGTCAGGCATCCTCTTCACTCTCATGATTTTTTTTGCCAGATCATACAATGCCCCGACTTGCCTTTCCACCCTATTTTTCTTTGCTAATTGGTAAAGTTCGCTCCAATCAGCTATTTTTTTGAATAGCGCTAATGATGCCAATATGGTTCTTAGGCTTCCGGTTTTAATTGCATAAACCAAAGTTTCTTCCAAACTTGGGTTTTTCCCGTATATTTTGTATGTTATTGGGGTAGAGATTTTAACCGGAGAATACTTGTTTATTATTTCAAAATAACTGGTTCCTTTGAGCTTATTCTCGAATGATATGTTATACACCCTTTTGTTGTCGCTTAACCGCTTTGTCTTGACATAGCCTTCTTTTCTTAAGCGGAATAAATAGTAAATAGCCTTATCTTTAGTTGCTTTCAATATATTGCTGGCTGAATCAATAGTTTGTATGCCTTCCAGTTTTTTAAGTAGTATTTCAGTTTTCATACTTAAATGTAGCAATAACTAATATATAAACTTTTCTATTTTTAAATATAATAAATTAAATGTAGCTCTAAAGATATATAAATAAAGTCCAAAATAATGTTCTTCAGTATTATTTTTCTATATAGAAAATAATGTCCGTGTTTATAATGAAAGCAGAAAATAAAAGAAGAAAGTTTGTGAAACGTACAACAGTGTTATCTGCAATGAGGCTTTGCATGGGAGAGAAAAGACTAATCGGGAAAGTGCGTTAGCAGGGCAGTAAGAAATGGGCATATAACTTATAGGGACCACCGTTATATTCGTCAACCTACGAGCAAACATTTAGAGAATCACAGCAACTTATAGGAGCAGGTTCTTTCGGATTAAACATCAATTATTACAGCGATATGTTTGCGGAGTGGGGTTGATCTGCGCAAGCAGAGTAAAATTCTTACTTTTACCAATAAATCGAGGCGAAGCCAAGCGTAGAGTTTCTGGGTTTCCGTTTTGCAAAGCCGAAGGCTAATTAACTTAATACATAAAGGGGCGGCAAAAATTACCGAAAAGTTTATAAATATCTTTCTCTATTAGTAGATATCTATCAGGTGATAAAGATATATTTGGAAGATTTGCGCTGGAAAGGAAAATTATTGGTGTTTACGTGGCATTTTAAAGAGGAGTTTGATAAGCTAAAGAAGCCTATCGAATTTGTGTTAGATGTGCTTGATGAAGGCGAGCATGTTTTAGTGTCAAAGAATCAGAACAGATACAATGTGTTTTATCCATTCAGAAGGAAATATTTGTGCTTGTCGTATGTAGAGCACGAAAACATTATTTTGATTCATATTAAGCCAACAACAAAAAAACTGGAGGCAGCGCAAAAATGATATTTTTGCTGGTCTCCAAAATAAAAATTTAGGAGGGAAAAAGAAAATGAAGAAATTCATGAAAGTTTGCTATAAGTGCGGAACAGATGTTAAGATAGCTAAAACTGTGAAGGAAGGCGTTACTTTGGACTGCCTGAAATGCCCTAAATGCGGCGAAGAGTATTTTACCTCAAGC
>JAGVXV010000044.1 GCA_018303625.1 Candidatus Woesearchaeota archaeon | reverse complement strand
CAATTTTGTTATTATTTTTAAATGTTTATATTTCATTGAGTAAAGTTTTGACATAAACAATTGCATTAATTTGTTTCAAAAATAAGGGGGAATAGGTTTTATTGTTTCCCTTTACCGATTTCTAATGTTCCCCACCCACTTGCGCTTCTTTTAGTTAAAGAGTTACGAATTGGCTGCCCTAAGTTGACACACTTAAAGAATCAATGAAAAGGGTTTAATTTATTTAATATATTTGCAATCTTGTTTTTCTCAAAATATTTTTGATGGTACTCTTCAGCCTTGTAGAATTCCTCTATCGGGGCTATTTGCGTGACAATTTTTCCCTTTAATTTTTTTTGCTGCTCTTCTTTTGACTTAATTGCAGCCTTTTTTTGCCTTTCATTATGGCAGAATATGGCTGAGCGGTATTGAGTACCTATATCCAAGCCCTGCCTGTTCAACTGGGTTGGATCGTGTATTTCCCAAAAAACATCCAATAATTCCTCATACGAAACTACTTTTGGGTTAAATTCTATATGCACAGCTTCTGCATGGCCTGTTTCATTGCTGCATACAGCCTTGTAATTCGGGTTTTTCATTTTGCCGCCAGTGTAGCCAACCATAGTGCCTGCAACGCCTTTGACTTTGCTGAAAGCTTCCTCAACATGCCAGAAGCAGCCAGCTGCGAATGTCGCTGTTTCGGTTTTTTTGTGCATGGAAATTATATTATTTTATGGTTTTTATATAATTTATGTTTAACAATGTTGAAATTTGTTATTATCTTATAATAGTCAAAAATAGTAATATTTTTAATATAATAAGCAATTCCTTTAAAGTAGAATGGGCAAACACTATGAATCATTTCGGAGAACTCTTGATAGTGGCATTCTTAATGAAACGCCTATTGAACCTTATTTAAGAGACATCTAATCATTTCGGAGAACTCTTGATAGTGGCATTCTTAATGAAACGCCTATTGAACCTTATTTAAGAGACATCTCCCGAAGAGCAAGACATATTATTTCGCCCATTGAAGGGGACCAGACAATTGCCGCATTTGGGTTAACCAGAGAGGAATTTGGACATTATATTGATTCATTCATTGAAAGGGCTTTGCCTCAGGGAAAAATTTTACCTCTCGACGAATTAGTGTGCGTTGAAGATGAATTTTCCGCAGTGTTTGTTGAAAATGCCTTGGGAAGGCCAAGGAGTCTCAGATTGACAATTTTTATGAATGACCATAAATTTAGCCCTGATGAAAGATTATTGAACTCCGGCATATTGGAGCTGGTAGCATATAGGGGAGCCGACTCTCTTTATAGTGTTACTGAGATTTTCACAGCCCTGATTAAAGATGGTTCATATGAAGCCGTTACTGATGAAGATAAAATGGGGCTGGCTTTAGCAGGGCAGGACATGGTAAATTCCGTAAATGCAGTAATCGAGCAGATAGTTTATATGGTTAAAATAGGTACCTTTGCTAAGGCTGAAGGCAGCCGTACAGAGCTATAGCGACAAAACAAAAACATATAAAAATCAGGGAAAATAACTCCTTCTTATGCCGTTGATAACAATTTCAGAGATTCTGGATATGGCAGTAATGACTGCGGTAGTGGGCTATATATTCTCTGGCGTTTTTAAGAAACCTGCAGGCGATGACTATGACCCATTAAAACATTTTAAGCCGGGCATTGACTGGAGCAGCTTTTATTATGCTGCTGCTGTAACAGCGCCAGCAATTATTTTGCACGAGCTTGCGCATAAGTTTGCCGCTTTAAGCTTTGGAATGCAGGCTACTTTCCAGGCAGCTTATTTTTTCCTGTTTTTGGGATTAATCATGAAACTGCTTAATTTCGGGTTTATCTTCTTTGTGCCTGCCTATGTTTCCATATCTGGGCAGGGAACAGCCTTGCAGTTTGCTTTGACAGCAGGAGCAGGCCCTTTTACAAACCTTATTTTATGGCTGCTGGCATTATCCTTGCTGAAAAGCAATTTGCTGGATAAAAAATACAATCATGCTTTGCTTTTGGCGGGCAAAATTAACATGTTTTTGTTTATCTTCAACATGCTGCCAATCCCGGGCTTTGACGGCAATAAGTTCTTTTTAGGGATTATACAGGCATTTTTTTAAAATGATAAGCGAAGGTATATCCGAAAAGTACAATACTGTAAAAAACAATGTCGGCTTGTTCGACTTCTCTTTTGAAGGAAAAATTAAAGTAAATGGAGAAGGAAGAATCGATTTTATTGACGGAATTGTTTCCAATGACATAAAAAACCTGAAGGAAAATTTTGGAATATATGCCGCTTTTCTTGACAGGTTTGGCAGAATTCTTTCAGACTGTTGCATTTACAGATTCAGGGACTTTTTATTGATAACGCTGCCTTTTTCGCAAAAAAACAGGATTTTTGAAAAACTGAAAGACGAGGCAATTTTGGCGAAATGTAATGTTGAGGATTTGACCTTAAAATATGCTTTGCTTTCATTGCAAGGCCCAAAATCAAAGTTTTTATTAAAAGATTTATTCAATGAGGAAGTTACATTAAAAGATTTTCAATTAACCAATAAAAAAATCAGCAATGAAACAATAAATAACATAAAAAATAATGACAATAAAAAAACAGACAATGAGATAATTAAAAATAATAAAATAAATAACGCTGAAATAACTATAATAAAAACGAAAAGAAGCAATATGGACTGTTACGATTTGTTTTTTAAAGGAGATTTTCACAATGAATTTTTTAAAATAATTAGTGACGCAGGGAAAAAATACAATATAAAAAAGATTAGCAATGAAACTTATGATATTCTAAGGCTTGAAGCTGGAATCCCATTATTTGGCGTTGATTTTGATGAAAAAACAATCTTAAGCGAAGTAAGCGAAAAAGCAATTAGCTATATAAAAGGCTGCTTTGTAGGGCAGGAGGTAATTGCAAGGATAAAAAACATAGGAAAAGGGTTAACTGCAAAGAAACTGATGAAATTGGAGATAAATGCAAATGAAAAATTTGGAAAAAATACTGGAATTTTTAAAGAAAATAAAAAAATAGGATACATAACAAGCAGCGCTTTTTCACCGGAAAAAAAGAAAGTTATTGCATTAGGGTTTTTAGATAGGGGATTTTATGATGATGCAAAAGAAGTTGATGTTGGGGAAGATAAAATAAATGCTTTGGTTTATAATTTATCCTGACCTGCTTTAACTTGTTTTTTTGCCTTCAGCATCCTCTTTTTCACGCTTCTTATCTTTTTGATTGCCACAACCAGCTCCTCATCAATGGGGTCAGACCATTTTCTTCGGTGATATTCCATCACTATTTCGTATAAAAACATAAAATACCCGCCGACATAAAACATGGCAGACAGTATAAGTAAAATTCCAAGCACTATGCCTATAAGGAAATGCGCTGCCTGCATCGAAGCCAGGATGTTGACATAAAGGTAAGTCAAAAGGCTGCTGAAAAAGTAGTAGAGGTAAATTGTATAAAATACCAGCCCGGAGATAATTGAAATTGCATATAGCTCCCTTTTGGCTTTTGAATTTGAGCTTAAAATGTAAATTACAAAGCCGGATATTACTGATATCAAGGACACTGCAACGGGAATTACAAGCCTATTTGCAAGAAACCTGTCTAAAATAGAACTTGTTTCAAGTAAGGAAATTGTCACTATATCTGCACCCACTATGGAAGGTTCGGACAGAGGCTTTATTATGTATCCCGGCAGCAATAAATATGCTATAATCGAGGAATAAATAAAAAATAAGTATACCCTGCTGAAGTGGAATTCTTTCTGCGAAAACATCTTTGCCCAGACAATTACCGGTATTATAAGGAATATCACTAAAGACAATGCATTTAGCAAATAAGCAACAAGCAAAGATATCGTGCTAAGTATGGGCAAGCCTTGCGCATCCCCGAAAAACAGTTTTAAAAACGGGGCATGACTCTCTTCCTCTAGGAATTCAAGATAAAAATTTTCCTTGGAGAACGTCAAAGAATAGGCAAAAACACCCAAATCAGACAGGGCATGCAGTATCAATAAGCCGGATATAGCCAATGGAAGCGTCTTCTTATAGTGGAAAAGGGATACAAACCTGCCGTACCATTTTGAGCTGAAATCCCCAATTTTGAAGATGAAATTGCCTGCGTGGAATTTTTTATGCTGCTTTGCTATGCCATATACAAAAAAGACAATGCCCGTTGCAATTACCGGATCGTCTATTGTGAATTCAAGCCATTCAAGGATTATATTATAGACAAAATAATAAAATCCGAGCAGCAAAATAAAAATTGATAGAAATTTTATAAATTTGTTTTTAATTTGTTTTGGATAAACTGCATACAAAAAGCTTGGATGCGACACTTCAATTTTTTTTGCAAGGTAAATGCTGATTATCAAAATTCCGATGGAGCCTATGTAGAATGTAACGATATTTGTTATAAATAAATTATTGCTGAAGAAAATATAGATATTGTCAACGAATTTCAGGACTTTAAAGTTGAACGCATCCAATGAGGTGTAGCTTATTATATCCTTGAAGAACAATGAGAAATAGGAGATTATTATAATTAAATTTGCAAATCTTGACGTTTTCCCGAATAAAATTGAAGTTACGTTCAGCTTGTAAAAGAGGTATGAAAAGATAATAAAGCTGACTGTATGGTCAATCCAGTCAAGGTCAGCAGGAACACCGGAAAAATAGCCTATAAGGCCGATAACCATCAAAGCGCCTATGAGCAGTTCCAATATTCCAAATTCAAGTTTTTTAAGCGCCTCTCTTGTTTTGGCAATCATCACCTTATTTTCGCTTGACGCTTATTTAAATATTACTGTTTAAAGATTTTTTATTTAAAATTATTCTATGCAATAAAAAATTAAGGGGGAATAGGATTATACCCTTCTCTTAATTCTTTTTGTTATGTTTCTCACCCCCTCGTGCTTCTGTTGGCTAAAGAAAATAGATTGGTACTTTCCTTAACATGGTTCTGCGTTCCCAAAAACAGTAAATTTTATATATAAGCGATTACATTTCTTATTAATGCGCTGGGGAAAAAACGTTATAAATTTAATTCTTCTTTCGTTAGATGGTGGTGCCTATGGTTAAGTATATAGTTGTGGCAGGTGGAGTAATGTCCGGCGTTGGAAAAGGTGTTACAACTGCCTCTACAGGGAGAATTCTGCAGGAGCATGGCTATAGGGTAACAGCGATAAAAATAGACCCTTACATTAATTATGATGCAGGAACCCTAAGACCGACAGAGCATGGCGAAGTCTGGGTTACTGATGACGGCGGCGAAATTGACCAGGATTTAGGAACTTATGAAAGATTTCTTAATGTGGATATACCCAAGAAAAACAACATAACAACGGGCCAGGTTTACAAAACAGTGATTGACAAGGAAAGGGAAGGGAAATTCTTGGGAGAGACAGTGCAGTTCATTCCTCATATTCCTGATGAGATAAAGGCGCGCATTAAAGATGCCGGGAAGGGATACGATATTGTGATAATAGAGGTCGGAGGCACTATAGGGGATTATGAAAATATACCTTTCCTTTTCGCAATGAAGAGTTTAGAGAGGGAGGTGGGCAAGGAAAATGTTGTTTATGTTTTAATAACCTATTTGCCGATTCCGAGCCATATTGAAGAAATGAAAACAAAGCCTACGCAGCAGGCGATAAGGCTTTTGAGCGAAAACGGCATTTTTCCTGATTTTATCATCTGCAGGGCAAAGAGGGCTTTGGACAGCATAAGGAAAAAGAAGATTGAAACCTATGCAAACATTGCCTCAGACCATGTAATCTCTGAGCCTGACATAGAGAGTGTTTACCAGATACCTTTGGATTTGGAAAAGGAGAATTTCGGCATGAAGCTGCTTAAAGAATTAAATTTAATATCAAGGAAAAAGCCTGATTGGAAGAACTGGAGTTTGCTGGTGAGCAGAATCCAAAATCCGAAGAAAAATGTAAAAATTGCAATTGTGGGAAAATATATCGACATCGGCGATTACAACCTGGCTGACAGCTATGTAAGCATAAACGAGGCTTTGATGCACGCAGGCGCCGCATTAAATGT
>JAGVXV010000043.1 GCA_018303625.1 Candidatus Woesearchaeota archaeon | reverse complement strand
TGCGGAACAGATGTTAAGATAGCTAAAACTGTGAAGGAAGGCGTTACTTTGGACTGCCTGAAATGCCCTAAATGCGGCGAAGAGTATTTTACCTCAAGCGAACTGATAAAGTTTGACATAAAGACCGGAAAAAGGAAGATGGTCAGAAAATTCGGTACTTTGGGGGATTCTACAGTTATGAGATTTCCGTCTGATGTAGTAAAAGATTACAATATCAAGCCAGGAGATTATGGAATTTTTGAGAAGAAGCCTGAAGGAATATTGATAAAGCCAATTCACGCAAAGGATATTGGGGATTAGTAATAACCGAATGGGCAAATGCGGCAAAAATATGAAGTTTGTTAAAAAACAAAAAAGATTAATGCAGATTAGGAAAGCAAGAAAAAGAGCTAGGGAAAAGTGCGTATAACATATGCGATCGCTACGCCAGTTATACGCACCTTTTCAACTATTTTATTTATATTCTATATTGAAAATTAAAATTTTAAGCCTTTTTAAAATTATTTACAATATTAACAATATTTACAATATTAACAATAATTAAAAACCCATAAATATTTAAACTAAAGCCTATCTCAAAATAAATATGGAACAACAGCTTATAGAAAGAATTGTGCCGGATACTTCAATTATAATACAAGGCTTCCTTTCAGAAAAAATAAAGAAAAATGAGATAAAGGCAAATGAGATAATAATACATGAGGCTGTTTTGGCTGAACTGGAGCACCAGGCTAATGCAGGAAAGGCAATCGGATTTCTAGGACTGGATGAGATAAAAAGGATAAAGCAGCTTACAGAAGAAAAGGAATTTCAATTAACTTTCAAGGGAGCAAGGCCAAGAGCAGCAGAGATAAGGCACGCATCATTGGGAGAAATTGACGCTTTGATAAGGCAATTGGCCTATGAGGATGATGCAACCTTAATAACATCAGATAAAGTGCAGAGCGAAGTTGCCCTGGCAAAAGGCATGAAGGTTTTTTACTTCAAAAGGCCGGAAGCAGCGATAAAGAAATTAAGGTTGGAGAAATTCTTTGATGAAACAACAATGAGTGTGCATTTAAGGGAAAATGTAATGCCCATAGCAAAAAAGGGAATGCCTGGGAAAATGGAATTCGTGCCTTTAAGAAAAAAAGTTCTGGATCAGGAGGAAATCCAGGAAATAAGCAGGGAAATCATAGAAGATACAAAATTAAGGAAAGACGGCTTTATCGAGATTGAGAGGATGGGCAGCACCATAATACAATTGGGCAAATTCAGGATTGTTATAACAAGGCCTCCTTTTTCAGACGGATGGGAAATAACAGCAGTAAGGCCTGTAAGAAGATTAAGCCTGGAAGATTATAAATTAAGCGAAAAGTTAATGAAGCGAGTGGCAGAGCAGGCAGAAGGAATTTTGGTTGCTGGAGCTCCGGGAATGGGAAAAACTACCTTTGCCCAAGCTTTGGCTGAATTCTACGCTTCAAAGGATAAAATTGTAAAAACGGTTGAAGCGCCAAGAGACTTGATTCTGCCGGATGCTATAACACAATACTCCATAAGCCATGGCGATGCCCAGGAAATACATGATATTTTATTGTTGTCAAGGCCCGATTATACAATTTTTGATGAGATGAGGAATACTGATGATTTCAAATTGTTTGCAGACTTAAGGCTGGCAGGAGTTGGCATGGTTGGCGTTGTTCATGCAACAAACCCTATTGACGCTATACAGAGGTTTATTGGCAGGGTTGAGATGGGAGTTATTCCCCAGGTAATTGACACTGTTGTTTTCATAAAAAACGGCTTCATAAACGAGGTTTTGTCATTGCAGATGACAGTTAAAGTGCCAAGCGGAATGACAGAGGCAGATTTGTCAAGGCCCGTTGTTGTTGTGAATGACTTTGAAACAGGAAAATTAGAGTACGAGATTTACAGCTACGGCGAACAGACAGTCGTTATTCCGGTGCAGGAAAGAGGGGCAAAAACAGCAACGCATAAATTAGCGGCAGATACAATCAAGAATTATTTCGGAAGATATGCAAGGGAAATTGAAGTTGATGTCATAGCCGACAACAAGTGCATCGTTTATGTGCCGGGCGAGCATATAGCAAAGATAATAGGGAAGCAGGGAAAGAACATTGAGAAAATTGAGCAGGATCTGGGGATAAGCATTGATGTAAGGGAATTAGATTCCGGAGAAAGGCAGGCAGGAAAAAATGAAGAGGCAAAAAACGAGCTTCCTTACCAGATAGACACCAAAAAGAATTCTGTCTTGTTTGATTTGGGCATAAATATGCAGCACAAGGACGTTGATGTTTATGTTGGAGATGAGTTTATACTTACAGCAAAAGCCGGAAAAACAGGCCTGATTAAGATAAAGAAAAGCAACAACATCGGAAGAATGATAATAAAAGCGATGAATTCCGGGCAGAAGGTTAGGATTTTGGCTTAGTTCTGTCTTTATTATTCTCAACCCAGTATACAAATATACACAAATAGTAAGATTTATATATTAGTTATTTCAGGGATTAACCTACTCCTAGTCATGATTGTTCATCATATATATAAAATATATAGAGAACATGTTGATTTCTGGTTTTTGAGAGATACCTTTGTCTGCAATAAAGATTCTTTGAAATTTAAAAAAGAGGTAGGTTAAAGTGAATGATTTTCCATTTGAGTTTAGCCAACGTCCGGGAATGGAACCATCTATGGTATATAGTGCTACTGGAAGACAAACAGAGGTTCGTATACCCAAATCCGGGTTAAATGAAACCAACTTAAATGGTGCGTATCATGGTATTCGACCTCAAAAACAAAGTGAAAAAGTCATGTCTGATACCAGAGAAAATCTTCTATTAAACTACAAAAAAGAGCAGATTGGAGGCTTAGATCCTATTAATCTCTATGGAGTGCTTGACGAGCTTGAAAAGGCGTTTGAAGATGCAGTCACTCTAAAAGGCAACGTGGCAATTGCCGGCTTAAAAAGAGCAAGAAGCCTTATAGTACAATACGGGGCTTTGTACAATCTTGCACCATGGGCAGAAAGGTATAATCCTCTTGTTCATTCAATATTCTCCCATAAAGAAATTAAAGTTCCAAAAGATACTGGTGCGCAAAACGGGCATGAAACAGGCAAAAGCTTAGAATTAATTATGGAAGAACCAGAAGTTCCTCAGGTAGAAAGCGTGCCAGTACAGCTTTAAATCTGAGATTTCTTTCCAAAACCTTTTTATACATTATCTGACTTTTTCTTGTTATGCTTGACATAAAGTTCATCAGGGACAATCCTGATGTTGTAAAGAAGGATCTGAAGAAAAGGAATGACATTGAAAAGGTAAAATGGGTAGATGACCTGATAAAAAAAGACGAGGAATACAGGAGGCTGTTGCAGAAGGAGCAGGAATTAAGGCACAGGAGAAATGTAATAACAGATGAAATCAACCAATTAAAGAAAGAGGGAGGAAGCATAAAGGAAAAGATAAAGGAGGCAAAAGAGCTTCCTGACAAGATAAAGGAGCTTGCAGCAAAAGTCTATGAATTAAGGGAAAAGATAAACTATTACCAGATGCGCATTCCCAATATACTGCATGAATCTGTGCCTGTAGGAAAAAGCGAGGAAGACAACAAAACAATAAGAAAGTGGGGGGAAATAAAAAAATTCGGCTTTGAGCTTAAGGCGCATGGAGAAATCATTGAAAATCTGAATCTAGGCAATTTTGACAGCGCAGCCAAGGTTTCAGGAAGGGGCTTTTACTACCTTTTTAATGAATTAGCGCTCATGGACCTGGCTTTGCAGAGGTTTGCAATAGACTTTTTGGCAAAAAAAGGCTTTATTCTCACACAAGTTCCATTAATGCTGAGGAGAAAGCAGTACGAGGGCGTAACAGAGCTCAGGAATTTTGAGACAATGATGTACAAGATAGAGAATGAGGATTTATACCTGATAGCAACATCAGAGCATGCTATAGGCGCAATGCATTCAGACTATATTTTCAATGAGAATGAGCTGCCAAAAAAATTTGCCGGGGTAAGCCCGTGCTTCAGGAAAGAGATTGGAAGCCATGGCGTTGATGAAAAAGGCCTGTTCAGGGTGCATCAGTTCAACAAGGTTGAGCAGTTTGTCTTTTCCAGGTCGGAAGACAGCTGGAAAATATTTGAGGAGCTGATAAAAAATGCAGAAGAGATTTTCGAAAAATTAAAATTGCCTTTCAGGATTGTAAGCGTCTGCACAGGCGACATTGGGGATATAGCAGCGAAGAAATATGATTTGGAGGTTTACATGCCGAGGGAAAAGGCATACAAGGAAGCTGTTTCATGCTCCAACTGCACTTCCTACCAGGCAGCAAGGCTTAACATAAGATGCCAGAAAGGGAATGAAAGGGAGTATGTGCATACTTTAAACTCAACAGCAGTTGCGACTTCAAGGGCTTTAAGGGCAATACTAGAAAATTACCAGCAAAAGGACGGAAGCATTAAAGTCCCGGCTGTTTTAGTGCCTTACATGAACGGCATAAAAGAGATAAAGAAGAAATAGTCCCAATAGATTTTAAAATTTTCAATAAAACAAAAATCAGCAAATTTCAATATTTTTTTATTTTTAAAAAATAAATTGTATAATATAACAAAAAACAAAACTATTTTAAAAGATAAAGATAAAATAACAAATTAAGGGGTGCAATAATGTCTTCTTTATTCAAGGACATGCTCAAAAGCGACGAGACTTTATTCAAGAATGAAATAGCCCTGGACTTTGACTACCTGCCTAAGATTATACCTTACAGGGAGCAGGAGCAAAGAAGGATGGCAGCCTGCATCAAGCCCCTGCTGGAGCAGAGAAACGGGAAAAACCTCTTTATTTTCGGCCAGCCCGGAATCGGAAAGACAGCGGCAATGAAGCATGTGCTGAAAGAGCTTGAAGAAGAAAGCGAGGATGTAATCCCCGTTTATGTCAACTGCTGGCAGAAAAACACCTCATTCAAGATTCTGCTCGAGATATGCGATATTCTGGGATATAAATTAACGCACAACAAAAGAAGCGACGAATTGTTTGATGTAATCAAAAAGCTTCTGAACAAAAAATGCGCTGTCTTCGCCCTTGACGAGGCTGACAAGCTTGAGGATTTTGATTTTCTTTACTCGATACTTGAGGAGATTTACAAAAAGTCAATTTTCCTGATAACAAACTACCATGATTTTATAGACAGCATAGATGACAGGATTAAGTCAAGGCTGATGCCGGAAATGATGGAATTCAGGCCCTACAATCTAAATGAGACAAGGGGCATTCTGAAGCAACGCTCTGAATATGCCTTTTACACTGATGTTTTTGAGCAGGACGCCTTTGAATTCATCGCCAAAAAGGCTGCGGAAATCCAGGACATAAGGACAGGGCTGCATCTCATGAAAGAATCAGCAACCATAGCTGAAGGCAAATCCTTGAGAAAAATAACCTTGGAGCATGCGGAAGAAGCAGTAAAAAAAATAAGCGAGTTTACAATAAAGAAAAGCTCTGACCTGGCTTCTGATGAGAAAATGATTCTTGACATAATACAGCAGAATTCAAACGCGAAGATAGGGGATTTGTTTAAAACCTACCAGAAAAAAGGAGGCAGCCTGGCGTATAAGTCATTCCAGAGGAAAATAGACAAGCTGCAGAAAAACAAATTCATTTCCGTTGAGAAAACAACAGGCGGAAAAGAAGGCAA
>JAGVXV010000011.1 GCA_018303625.1 Candidatus Woesearchaeota archaeon | reverse complement strand
TCATTTACAATCCAGTATAACTTGATGTTTTCCTGCTTGCTTTCCTTTATTGAGGCATAAGCCAAAATATTCTCATAATGCGTTTCAGAAGTTATCTTTATTGTCTTTCCTGTTAATGTTTCTTCCTCTATCGCAACAGGCGCTTCAGTATAATATTCAATTTCAATCTCGCTGCCCTCGCTTAAAATTGAAGTGTCATTTATTATCAAAATTGTTTCATTGGTTTCGTTCCCAACGAAAGGTATTTCCTCAATAACGCTGCCCGTAATTAAATTTCCATCTTCGGATTTTAATTCCTGCTCGAGCAATAAGGTTTCGTTCTCAACTTCGCTTATTTCACCGTCAACATCGTAATGCTCAAACTCGCTCTCATCAATTATTATCTTTGCATTTTTGCCTTTTGCCTCCTTCAGCAATGACAGCTTTCTCTTTAATTTTTCAAGCTCCTTTTCCTTTTCAAACTTATCCTTGCTTTTTACCGCGTTTTCCTTTATGATCTCTATCTTTTCATCAGCTATTATCTCGGCAGTATTGTTTGCTATATTCTTAATGCTTAAATTGGAGGCTGCCAGCGGCAATGATATCTTTATGTCCTCTTTTTGCGTCAGATTCTCAACAATTATCCTTTCAACCTTTTTGACAGGCTTTCCTATCTGTATTTCCGCTGTCAAAAATTTGCTTTCAGCAACATCAACTTTAAATACATTTGAAACTGCTGTTTCAAAAGAGTCATTTGCGGTAAAGAACATGTATTTGCTTCCAATAAAATCTTTATCCGGGATTATAGCTGCAATATTATTCTCAATGCTCACGCTTATATTTTCAATGTTTTTATAATAATTAAATATTAATAAATCCCCATCAGCATCAGCAAAGTATTCATTCAAATCAATCGTATAATTCTTATTTTTAGTTATTGTAATATTTGAAATGTTCTGGATTAAAACAGGCGCATTGTTTTCAGCATCATTTTCAACAATGTAATTCATCATTTCTATTGTCAAAGATGTATCGTTTATTTCAAACACTAATTTATAGGAAGTTTCATTCAGGAAATCAAATAATGTGCACGTATCAGCGCAGATATTGTCAAATTTAATCAATCCTTCATAATAAACTGCGCTTAAGTTCTTCCAAGAGCTGTAAACAATATCGGAATATGGATTCTCAATAGATAAATTGTAATCTACATTTATGACTTGGGCTGAGATTATATTATCAAAAGTTGCGCCGTAAAGCCCGTAATAGCTGTAGAATGTCTCGCTCCAATTAGCTCTTGTGGGAGTTAAGCCAACAAAGCTGCAGCAATTTTGAGAGCCATAGCAGACTAAAGTTGATTCTTTATTTTCAGCAGAATAAGTGTCCCACAATGTGCATAATTTTTCCTGATTAGCATCCCAGTTAAACTTGGTGTTTTTTACAATCAAATCAACAATTCCTGTTGTTGACTCAATGCCATTGTCATCAACATCATAGTTCGTGCCTGTTTCATATTCAAGAGTTATTTCTATTGATTTATTAGTTGTTATATTTTCTGTTGTTTTGTTTATTATTGGAGTTATGTTTATTGTTTGGTTGGTTATATTTATTATAGGGGTTATATTTAATGTTTCGTTGATTATTGGAGTTATGTTTATTGTTTCATTGGCTAATGTTTCATTTAATACGGTCTCGTTAATGGCGATATTTTTAATTAAAATCAAATCAACATCCTTTTTCTTGGAGCTTTCATTGTCGCTTGCTGTTATTTCCAAAGTTCTTTTTTCATCCAAGTTATTTTCATTGGTTATTGCTAGTATTGAGCTTTCCAGCGTTATTGCCAAGTCTTCAATTTCTTTAAAGGAGTATGCCAAAATATCCCCATCCTTGTCTTCAAAGTAATCATTCAAGTCCAAAATTAAAGTCCCATTTACAATAAAGCTGTCAATTTTTGACTTCCATTCCGGCTCCTTGTTTTTGCCTTTTCCTTTATCTTCGGCTGCGGCAAAGCCCGTTATCTTGTCCAAAACAGCCTTCTCATTCAATTGAGAGCTGTCAAACACAAGATATGATGAATTGCCAATTTCCAGATATACTTTAGCGCTTCCTTTATTCTCAATCAAGCCTGACACTTTCAATGATTTCAATAAGCCCGGATTTTGCATTATCCAGTCATAGCTGCCGCTTTCATTTACAGCTAAATTCAAAGTATCATTGTAGCTGAACTGCCTGCCTGCTGTTATAAAGGCAGTTATAGTCGGCTTTGCGTAATAAAACCCTATAAGGGATATTGTTAACACTAAGTAAACCGCCATCAATTCAAGCATCCATTTCTTGTAAAGCTGTTTCATTTTTCGCTGAACAATTTGACTTTAATGTAGGCTGACAAGGAAATTCCAAGGTTTTTCGCCAGCTGCTCTATCCTGGCTTTTTCCTCCTCCGTCAGGTAAACATGAACCATCAATCTTCTCTGTTTGTTTTGCATTTTAGCTGTCATTTTTCAATTAAAATCAAAAGGTTTAAATATAATAACGTATTTACTTGTATTAAAGTAAATACTTTGGAGTACGAAAATGCCAAAAATGACTGTATCTGTACCGAATGAATTATTAGCAAGGTTAAGGAAATCGCATCCAGAGATAAACTGGGCTGAAGTAGTCAGAAGGGGGATAATTAAAAAAGTTGAAGAGCTTGAAAAATTTGAAGAGTTAAAAAGCAGGGGGCTGGTATAAATGGCAAGCGTAACATTCGCGGTAGACGAAGAGCTAAAAGCCAGGATTGGCAAATTCTCCTGGGTTAATTGGTCGGAGGTTGCCAGAGAAAACCTGCTGAAGAAAACTGAATTGGAAGAAGTGCGCAAAAGACTTGATTCTAAGGAAGAGCAGGAACTGATGAAGTGGTCTGTTGAATTAGGCAGGAAAGCGAAGAAAGGATCTTTCAAAAGGCTGCTTAAAGAACTTTCTCCTGAGATGAGGGCTAAGCTGCTATTCCACCTTTCTCCGGAAAAAAGAAGGGAGCATTCAAAATAAAAAATGATATTAGTTCTAGACAACAATATACTATTCTCAATTATGAATCCTAAGTCGGTTGCGTCGTACCTATTTTCATCGCTTAAGGCGGATTTCTTCACAACGGAGTTTGCATTGTCCGAACTTAACAAGCACAAAGCGGATTGCCTGTCTAAATCGAAGCTGTCTGAGCATGAATTTGGGCTAAGGCTCTTGGAAGCCAAGGCATTGATTAAGTTCTTTAAATCCTCTGAGTACAGCTCCTTTCTTGCGGGAGCGATAGATTCCTTGCCCGAAGATCCAAAAGACTCTCCGTATCTCGCTCTTGCATTGTCAATCAAAGCTGCAATCTGGTCCAATGACCCGCATTTAAAGAAGCAGTCATTAGTTAAAGTATACTCAACAAAAGAATTAATTGATAAATTATTGAATGAAGAACTTTGACATCTAATAAAATCATGGGCCATCAATATTCTCTGTTTGTTTTGAATTTTAGGGGTCATTTTTCACTGAAAAGTTTGACTTTAATGTACGCAGAAACTGAGATGCCAAGGTTTTTTGCAAGCTGCTCTATCCTTGCTTTTTCTTCATGAGTAAGGTAAACATGAACCATTACTCTTTTTTCGCTGTTTTTGGCTTTCATTCAGTATAAATAATACTATAACAATACTTTAGCAATATCTTTACATTACTTTTACATTACTATTACATTACTTTTACAATATTTTTTTAGTATTCTAGTATATATTTTGCAATACTATTATAATACTACTATTTAAATATTTGGGTTTAAAGAAGCGCAGTTAAATGTAAGCGGTAGAAGGCATCTATGTTGCAAAGTGCGCTGAAGTTGGCACAACCAGTCAGGGCGCTACAGTGGAAGAGGCTATTGCAAACCTGAAAGAAAGCCGCCGAATTGTATTTAGAGGAATTTCCCAAAAAAAAGAAGTCGCGCCCCATCCTTGCTACATTTGAGGTGGCTGAGGTTGAGGCTTAAGAAGATTTCTGGCAAGTAATGCATTAAAATTCTGTGCAATAAATTTGGGTTTAAAGCTGTCAGGCAACGAGGAAGCCATGTTGTTTTGAGAAAAGAAACGCCTCAAGGCGCAGTAGGAACAGTTGTTCCTTTGCATAGTGAATTAAAGCTTCCAACTTTGAAGAATATTCTGGAGCTTGCAAAGGTAAAGGAAGAGGATTTTTCTGAATATTTATAGAAACGGGCTTAAATTTAAACTTGCATTTCAATTAACCTTATAAACAAAAATCAATTCTTCGGGAAAATGGACAAAGAGGCGCTAAAAGAGGTTCTTTTTCCCCATGACAAGGCAAGGGAAATACAGGATTTGATGATTGAAGATGTCCATAATGCCCTGAAAAGCAGGCAAAATATGGTGCTGCATGCGCCGACAGGCATTGGAAAGACGGCTTCTGTCTTGAGCCCTGCATTAAGCGTTGCCCTAAAAAACGATCTTACTGTGTTTTTCCTTACTTCAAGGCATACTCAGCACAAGATTGCTGTAAGCACGCTAAAGCAGATAAAAAGGGAGCATAACGCTGATTTCAATGCCGCTGACTTCATAGGAAAGAGGTGGATGTGCCTGCAGAATGCCGAAGGAATGCAAAGCAGTGACTTTATTGGCTACTGCAGGAAGCTGAGGGAGGAAAACAAGTGCGAGTTTTACTTGAACACGCTGAAAAAGTCAAGAAGCGCAACATTAATCGCTGAAAAGGCGCTTGCGGAATTGAAAGTTCTTGGGCCAATGCATGTTGAAGATTTAATGGAAAACTGCAAAAAAGAAAAATTATGCCCCTATGAAATGGCTTCCTTATTGGGAAAAGAGGCTAAAGCCATAATTGCAGACTATTATTATATCTTCAGCCCGAGCATAAGGGAAAGCCTGTTCAGCAGAATCAATAAGGAGCTGGAAAAATGCATCATAATCATTGATGAAGGCCATAACCTGCCGGCAAGAATGAGGGATTTATTGACAATGAAGCTTTCAAACCTGATGGTTGAAAGGGCAATGAAAGAAGCAGTCAAATTCGGATTCAAGGAAGCATTTGAAAGCCTGAAAATCCTCAATGAGATCCTGTTTGAGCTTAGCAATGACTTGAATTTCAACAGGGAGGAAAAATCAGTGAGAAGGGAGAGCTTCACTGACTTACTCAATAAAAATTTCAGCTATGACGGCCTTATTTCGGGGCTGGAGTTTGCCGGAGATGAGATAAGAGCGCAGCAGAAGCAGAGCTATATCGGCAGCATAGCAAAGTTTTTGGAAGCGTGGCTGGGAAGCGATATAGGGTTTGCAAGAATCATGTCCAAAATTGAGGCAGGAAAAAAAGAAATTGCAACATTGTCCTACCGCTGCCTTGACCCAAGCCTGCTTACAAGGGAAGTGATAGACCGAAGCTATGCAACAATAATCATGTCCGGGACATTAAGCCCAACTTTTATGTACAGGGACATTCTGGGCTTTTCCAATGCAATTGAAAAGGAGTACACAAGCCCTTTCCCGAGCGAAAACAGGCTGAACCTGATAATCCCTGAAACAACCACAAAATTCACAAGGCGCAATAATGACGAGTTTGAGAAAATAGCGGACATATGCGCTAGAATTGCAAATAAAGTTCCTGGAAACGCCGCATTATTTTTCCCAAGCTACGAATTGAGGGACAATATTTACAGATTTTTTAATTCAAAATGCGAAAAAACGCTTTTTATTGAAAAAAATGGCCTGACAAAAGACGAAAAGGAGCAGTTTCTTGAAAATTTCAAAAACAGGAAAAATTCAGTTTTGCTCGCTGTATCTTCAGGAAGCTTCGGGGAAGGCATTGACATGCCAGGCATTTTGAAAGCGGTTATTATTGTAGGGCTGCCATTGCAAAAGCCTGATCTGGAGACAAAGGAGCTTATTGACTATTATGAGGAGAAGTTCGGAAAAGGCATTGATTACGGGTATATTTTCCCTGCAATAACAAAATGCCTGCAGAATGCCGGAAGATGCATAAGGAGCGAAACCGACAAAGGGGTTATAATTTTCCTTGACGAGAGGTTTGCCTGGGAGAATTACAACAGGTGCCTCCCAAAAGACATGAATTTTAAAATAAGCCTGATGTATGAAGATAGGATCAGGGAATTTTTTGGGAAATAAGCAAGCTGGATAAAGCCAAAAAATCCTGTTCGGACATGAATTGCTTATTGCCAATGTTTTTATTGAGCGTATACTATTGTCATACCAAGCTGTCAATGGAGCATAAATAAGAAAAATTATTAATTAAAAAATACCCATAAAGCCGTTGTAAAATATTTCCGCTTATAAATCACTGCTCAGGCTCTTAAGCACCTGCTTTGTCAGGATTATGTCTTTGAAAAGTTCCCTTGAATACCTCAATGCCAACTCTGCAGCCTGCTTATTGGTCACTTTTTTTATGTCGATTCCCATCTTTTTTGCCTGGCTAAGTATATGGTCTGAAACGGTCTTTCTCTCCTTAAGCATCCTGCCGAGAGGCTCTATCAGCACAAGCCTGTCCTTGGGAATGCATGATTTTGCAAGCTTGAGGATGCCTGAACAGTATGCATAAACGGCATTATCTTCAAGGCCCTTATAGGCTGATTTCGGCTGGAGCTCAAAACGGATGTGAGTATGTGGAGGGATGTGGATAACATTGCCTTCCCTTTTAAAGGGCTCTGTTACCCCTATATCTGAAGGCATTACCTGGACAAATTTGTCCTGCAACTCTTTTGATATGTATTTTACGGCAGTTGCTATTGCTACTACAATGGACGGATGATTCATATCCATGCCTCTCTGCTCTATTGTGCCGTGGGAGCTTATCTTTATAGGATTCCATGTTGTATCAAGTATAGAACCGTGCTTAAGGAGCACTTTTAGGTTGACATCCAGGTTCTTAAGGATGCTTGACCAGCTATCGAAACGCTTCGAGATTATCTGGAGCAGGTCTGTCCCTGTGGATTTGTAAGGTTGGAGCATCCCAAAATCAGGGTAATTGGTATAAAGCCCATGAGGATATTTCAAAGCATCACCACCCCTATAAACTATCACCCTCGAGTCTTTTCCAAGGAATTTGCCCTGGTAGAATGGAGATGACTGGGCAAATGTTGTAAGGGCAGGGTCGATTGCTATGAACAAGTTATAGGTATTCACCATACACTGCTTGTTTTTTGAGTTTACAAGGTTTTTTATTATCCTGAGCTTTGAGTCAAATACTCCCCAAGGCAGTGAACAATGGCAGTGCAGCCCCACGCATCTTGCTGCATGCAGAAAACGTGTCTTTCCGAGAATTTGCTCCTGGATTGCATACCTCTTATCCTGGCGCATTTCCGGCTTGAATGACCCGGGATATGTCCCGTAAGCATAAATTGCCAGGCCATCTTTTTCAGCGCAATGCAGGACTGCCTCAAAATCCTCGATGACCTTAAGCATGTTATTCTGTATATTTGTATGCGGAAAACTGTTTATCTCCAGCATATTCTGGCCGCATTCCTTGACAATTGCTATATTTTGATTTGTCTCTTTTACTCTCTTGATCAGCTTTTCAGAGCCGCTGGCCATATATCCTTTTGAATCCAGCGTGAATGCCTCAAACTCTACTCCAAAAGTAAGATTTTTTAGAACCGGCTCGGCGGCCCTTACAGCCTTACCCTCTTGTTTAACAGCCATTTTACCCTAAAATAAGAAATCCCCATCCCTTTAATAAGTTGCGGTAATTCGGGCATTTGTGCCTTTAAACGCCTCAAGGCAACTCATCGCCTATATCAAAAATCTGCGTTATGTCCTTCGATATCTGCTCAAGCCTCTTTGCTATGACTTTTTTCCGGTTTTTTGTCATATAAACCTTTTTGTTGACCTCCATAGAGCATATGAATATATCCTGGAATTTATTGTTAAGCCACTGGAGGATATGGCCGCCGCTGTAGGGCGTGTTCAGGGCAACCTGGCCGTAGTTCATCCTTGAAAGCTTATGCTGCATGCTTCTTACTACGGGCATGTAAAACTTAGGAATGTACTTTGTGCCAAAACTGAATTCAGGGCGCCCTTTGGCATCTTTCATGGAATGGCCGTCAAATATTATGTTAAAGCGGTAAGCTTCTATGAGCCTGCCAAGAGTGAAGTAGAATTCGTTGTAGCCTTCCATAAGCCACCTTCTCTGCTTTTCAGAAAGGGGCTCTTTCCAGACATCTTTTATCCATTTTTCCGAGCGGTTGGAGTAAATCGCCCTTTCAGGAGTGCGGTTGTAGTCGCATGCAAACCTTGAGGCCTTGTTGTCTATCCATATGCCTCCTTTTTTCAGGACAAGGCTGCTGTATATCTTATGGGTGTCTATATCTTCTTCAAGCAGCCTTTTTTCCATTGCTATCGACTGTTTGGCCTGTATATCCCTGCGCATCCATGTGCCTGAATGTATTGTTGTCAGGAGCACATTGAAGCTGTTTTTTTTGTAGTTATCATAGATGATTACTCCCCTTTTGGTTATCGTCAGCATTATTTCCCTATATTTTGCGCCTCTGGAATACAGCCATTCTATGTCCGCCTTCACCATAGCATATAATCCCTTATCAATAAAAAAATTCCTCATGTAAGAATTATTCCTGTCCCTATGCAGCTCGTAAAGAGTTCCATTGAGAAAACTCCCCAGAATCTTGTAATTCTTCAGAACGCTTATGAAATTCAGGTAGGGGTCGTCCTCTATTTTTTGTGTAAGCTTTTTCAGAAGCTGGAATATGAAAAACCTTTTTGACAGGCCAATGGAAATTGAAGCTGAGTTCTGGCCGATAAGAACAGGGCTCAGGTTTTCAATTATGTCCCGGATTTTAAAAGATGCCATCCTATTAAATATATACTAAAAATTCTATAAAAAGGTTTCTGTTGACAGGTTAAGTAAGATTAAGTGACAAAATGAATGATGCCAAATATTCAAGATTAGACTGCAACACACAGAACTTTACTTAACCCTGTTGACAAGGCTCTGTCCCAAGAGTAGGTTGCCATCAATTGCGAGCACCTTTGAAAGCACTTTAAGCCTGACCGGGGAAGCCCTATGGTGTGGCAGGCCTATGAAAAAAGACATTAAATTCAAGGATACAAAGATGTACGAGAAGAGTGTTGAAGAGTTTTTCAGAATCAAATAAAAAAAGATTCATTCTACGAACTTTCTAAGGAACATATTTAATGGCTCATGTCTCTTGTCGTTAGGAATAGCGAAATTTCCTTTTCTTATTGCCTCAAATAATCTATGCTCAAACAACTCAAATCTTTTCGGATGGCGAAAATCCCCGGTGTTCAATGGAGGGGCGTCTGCTAAAGCGGCGTCTGCTGATTTTGAGCGCTGATAAAGGCTTAGCGCGCTTTCATGGAAAGTGAAAGGCTCTGCATATCTCATAGCGCCTAGCAATCCATCTTCTATGTCCTTTAATTCCTTGCTTGTTTTTCTTCCAAATGCCCCGGCGCTTGCAACCGCCAATTCTGACTCTTCCCTAATTCTGGGATTTGCATAAAAATGTGAAGGATAAACTGTATCCGCACCTGAAACAAGCCCGCAAATATATGCGTCTATTACCGGATCTTTTAACAAAACTCTTGCCGCTTCACTAACCCTAAAAGCAGGATTATTTCCATCAACTTCCCTTTGATTAATCTCACTTAATCCTTGAACGCCTCTGCCATAGCGCTCCATTCCCAGAAATTCGTTATATAGTGTTACTATTCCCAAAAAAGGTGAAGTTCCATTCCGGTGCGTTATGCCTGTGCTTCCAACTCCTGAAAATTTTATTGGAAGATATTTTCCAGATGCGTAAGAAATTACCGTACTCCTAAAAACATCTGCAAGCAAAGCTAATCCCTCATCTGTTACACGATTTCCGTGCACATAAGCGCCTAAATCCATAGTGGCTATTCTTGAACCCATAGTTAATAATTTTTCTATATAAGTATTTAAACTTTTCTATTTTTGTTACCTAAGAGTGATTATAAATTTCATCAAATATCACCTCGATTTCTATATCTTTTCATATACCAGTATACAAAAACGTAACATTTATATAGGAGTTCTACTTTAACAGCTTAAATGGTTATTTTATTTGACAGGTTCAACCTGCCTGAAGACATTTATGAGGTTATTTTCGCGACTAAGCAGCAGATTATTGTAGCTAAGCTGCTGATAGAAATGATAAAAGGGAATGGCGGAGAAATCAACAAAACAGAAATGAGCTTGTTTGCGACAAGGCTGCATGAAGGCGACTTGATAACAGACCTGATTGAAGAGGCGCCATACAAGGGAAAGAAAGTGAAGGTAAGCTACAACAAAAGGCAGTTTTATGACAGGATACTGACGCCTATGAAAAGCATGGGGCTTATTGATTACGATCTTTACAAGAAAACATACAAAATCAGCGACAAATTCAACAAGGAGATGATAAGAATAGGGCTGTTATGGCTCAAGGAAATGAGAAAACCCGCAAAGAAATAATTCGCTTTTATGCTTTAAGGGCCCCCCAGAGTGAATTCTTCTCAAACCACCCCCACGTATAAACTTTGGGGGGGCCTACTCTCATGCTCAGGGAAAAGAGGTCAAAGGCACGGCATTTTTGCTGTGCCTTATTATTTATTCTTAAGTTCGCATAAATAAAAATAGCGCAAGAATCAGATTATATTGCGAGCCAATGAGCGAGCCTAGAATACGCCGTAGGCATATTAAAATTTCAATAAAAAATAATTAAATTTAAAAACATTAATCCTTTAAAAAATAGAATGATTGACATTAACAAAATAAAAGAGGAGCAGGTAAAGCTGGCAAAAAAGGTTATTATAAGCGATGCTTTTGATAAAATAGAAACTATTGCCGGAGTTGACCAGGCTTTTATCGGCGAGGACGTCATTTCAGGAATTGCTGTTTGCAGCTACAAGGAGCTAATGTCAATAGAAAAAAAATACGCTGTTGCCAGAGCCAAAATCCCTTATATCCCCGGATTTTTGTTCTACAGGGAAGGCCCGGCAATAATAGAAGCTTTCAGCAAGCTGGAAAACAAGCCCGACATCTTGATTGTTGACGGCAACGGAATTTTGCATCCTAGAAGGTTCGGAATGGCTTCCCACATTGGCATTTTGCTTGACACCGCAACAATAGGCGTTGCAAAAAGCCTGATAGGCGGCGAAGTGAAAGAAGGAACTATTTACATGGAAAAGGAGGCAAGAGGCTATGAGCTAAGGGCAAGAGAGCATTCAAAGCCGATTTATGTCAGCCCAGGCCATAAGATTTCATTAAAAACCAGCATGGAAATTGTAAAAAAATGCATAAAATTCCCGCATAAGCTTCCAGAGCCGCTGCATCTTGCGCACAGGCATGCCAATAAAGCCAAAGAAGATCTGGAAAATGCTAATGCTATTTAATAAAAAACGGCTAGTAAATCCTGTACCTTAATGAAGAATATGCAAAATTGTACTTTAAGCTTTCGTCATCAACAGAGCTGTTTGGGCTTACGGTATGGGCTAGGGTGTCATAGTCATTCTTGCTTCCCCATGGCATGTTCCATTGCGGCATTGCCATTGCCAAAACATACTGGAAAACCTTCAGGTACTTTTCCATGCTGTATTTTACAAACCCCGCTACTTTGTTCTTGTTTATTGCCTTATAATCCCTCTTATTTGCATCATAGCCTTTGAGATTATAGCCTAAAAAACCTGCGTACAAGTGCCTTAAAGCCTTTTTAGCTGAATTTTCATTTATTTTTGGGTTGTACCTTAAAATTTTAGAATCACTTTTGGAACTTTGTAATTTTTTATTAAAAGGCATAATATTTTGAAATGAGGGGAAAACGAGCAATTTTTCTATCCCTCCGGATTTTGCTATTGTCTGAATATTTTTTATTCTTTTTAATAAATTAACTGGAGTGCTTTTTGTCCTTCTAATTGCTTTTTTTATTTTAGGAATGTTATTTGAAAGGTAGAGCTCTGCGGAGGTAAGCATAGAAGAAAACAGCAGCTTAGGGAAATTCAAGCTCTTGTTTGCCTCTTCCTCAAAATCCTCTTTTAAGCCCCTTAATTTCATTACCAATTTGACCACACAGATTTATTTTACATATTTTAACACGCATAGAGTTTATTTAAACTTTTTGCTTTTTTAGAATACGATAATAATAAGATTTTTATAGTATCTGTTACCGCCAAATATTTATGGTGGCAATCGAAGCCCTGATTCAAAATGAGTATTTCCAGTTTCTCCTGATTTTTGCAGGCTCCATAATATTTGCCAAGATTTTACATTTCTTCCTCAAGAATTATGTGCACAAGCTTACTGAAAAAACAAAGACAGACATTGATGAGATCATTCTTGAAATAGTCACGAAGCCTTTGTATGCTTTCATTATTGTTTTGGGCATGTACTTCGCCTTAAAATCCCTGTCCATATTGGACATATATACTTTGTTGATAGGCAAGATATTTTTTGTGGTTATTGTACTGCTGGCATCATTGACTGCATCAAGAGTTTTTTCCGTGCTTATAAGCCGCTGGCTTAAAGTGCAGAAAAGATTCGAGAAAACGCCAAGGCTGATCAACAGGATTATTTCCGTGGTGATTTACCTGATTGCCATATTGATTATTCTAAATCACTTTCAAGTCGAAGTTACGCCATTAGTCGCGACATTGGGGCTGGGAGGCCTGGCAGTGGGGCTTGCCCTGCAGAACACGCTCTCAAACTTTTTTGCCGGCTTGCATATTATCTCCGACAGGCCGATAAATGTTGGCGACTTTATAGAGCTTGAGGGCAATATCTCAGGGTATGTTGAGGATATAGGGTGGAGGTCAACAAGGATCAGGACATTGCCAAACACCATTGTGATTGTTCCGAATTCGAAGCTTGCTGAAAGCACAATTACAAATAATTCCCTGCCAGAGCCTGAAATGTCGGTTATGGTGCAATGCGGCGTTTCTTACGGATCAGACTTGAAAAAGGTCGAGAAGGTTACAATAGACGTTGCAGGGAAAATACAGAAAACAGTGCCGGGAGCGGTAAAGACATTCGAGCCTTTTATAAGGTACCATACTTTCGGCGACTCAAACATTAATTTTACGGTGATTTTGAGGGTTGAAAAGTTTGTTGACCGGTATCTTGTCATACATGAATTCATAAAGGCGCTTAAGGAAAGTTACGATAAGGAAAAGATAGAGATTTCCTGGCCTGTGAGAAAAGTGTATCAGGCGAAATAAGCTCAAAAATATATTTAAGATTATTCGCTAGGATTTCATGCTTTTAGCTGGTCTTTCAGGAGCCTAATATAATCCATAAGGTGCCTTGTTATTAGGAAATTTCTTCTTACATGCTCTACGCCGAATTTCCCCATCTCCTCCCTAAGCTTGGGATTTTTTAAAAGATTGACTGTCCTGTCAGCGCATTCCCTTATGCTGTTTACCAAATAGCCATTTTTCCCGTCTATTAATTGCAGCGGAATGCCGCCCACATTTCCGGCAACAACAGGCTTCCCTTTCCACAAAGCTTCTGTTACAGTTAGGCCAAAACCCTCTTTTATAGATTTTTGTATCACAATATCAGAGGCCCTTTGCAGGCAATTTACAAGGAAATCATCTGCATGATTTATTAAGTGTATATTGGGATTGCCCTTGACTTTTTTAAGTAAATTTTCAAATATTATATGACCTTCAGGATCGTCAGTTGCCATGCTCCCGAGCAATACAAGCTTGCAATCAACTTCTTTTTGGATTATTTCAAATGCCTTAATAACCCCTAAAGGATCCTTCCACTTGTCAAATCTTGAAATCTGGCTTATTATCGGCTTATCGGAATCTATTCCAAATTTAGAAATGTATTTCTTAACAACATAGTCAGGAATTAATTTATTTTTATTGGTTAAAGGGTCTATCGAAGGCGGAATTATGTAATGCGGCAAAGTCAAATCCTGCTTTTTGTATTTTTCTATTGAAACAATTGCCGAATCATATTTTAGTATAAACTGCTTTAAATATTCCCAAAGTCCCGGGTTTGGGTTGCTTAAGTCTATATGGCAGCGCCAAATCCAGGGCTGTTTCTTCTCGTAAAAATTTATCAAAGGCAGCGGATGCGGGTCATGCACTATAATTGCATCCGCAAGGCCTATATGCATAAAGATTGAATTCGTCTCATTTGTTTCCAGGTAGATTTTTTTTGTATTTTCTCCCAAAACAATGCTTGAGCCTTGAAGCGCATTATGAAACCTTTTTGTAGCATTAAAAAAATCTGGATGGCCCTTCAGCAAACGCCAGCCAGTTGTTATACCCACATCATTCATCAAAAGAACAAGGCTGCTTAAAATTTCAGCAACGCCGCCGCCGTAAAATGTCGAGTTTATGTGCTCTACATGCTTGTTTTCCAGTGGGGATGATTCCTCGTATATTTTTTGCACTTCTTTTTCCCCAGTTATCCCCTTATAATCGTTTAAAGACCTCATTATAGACCTTAAGAAAGAAAGTATTTTAAAATATTTCCCTTTATCCCTGCTTTAAGGGCCCATGGTCTAGCGGCTATGACGTCTCCTTCACAGCTTTGGAAAAGGGAGAAGGTCGCCAGTTCGAAAAGTTGCGTCACACTCGGGAAAGAAGCGTCAAACTCGCTTCGCTCGTTTGGGGTGGCGCTCGTGCGGATGTCTGGCTGGGCCCATTAATTACCGTGCTGATAGCCAAGCGGCTAAAACCTAGCCAAAACAGCCCTTATGGGAGAAGCATCGCCATTTTTTATTTTTAAGGGCAGACCGATGAAAAAATATCTTCCTGGCTTTATTTTTGAAAGCTCGAGGCCTTCAATTATAGGAATATTTTTCTTGAATAAAATTTTATGCGTTTCATGACCTGCCTGGCTTCTTTCAACTCCAACTGAGTCTATGCCGACCGCCTTGACTTTTTTGTTCGCAAGGAATTCTGCCCCTGATTTTTCCAGATAAGTAAAATTAAAGTCGAATTCTTTAGCCGGCTTTTTCTTGGTTTTCAACAAAACAATATCCCTTTTTTTTATTCTTTTATTTAATTTTTTTAAATCGCTTATTGTTATCTTGTCTTTGATTGATGTAAAATCCAGGACAATGCAGCTCCCGATGAATTTGTCCAAAGCCATTTCATTGATTTTGTTGCCATTTGCGAGCATATGAAAATAGGAATCTGCATGCGTCCCTGTATGCAGATCCATGTCAATTCTTGACTCGTTCATGCCGTCCTTGTCGTACGCGGCAGTAATCATGAATTTAGGTCTTTTGTTTTCCTTGTTTTTCCAGACAACTATATTTTCATTGATTTCCATCGAAATGTCGTATATTTTCATTTTGTATTTAATCAAAATTTTTAATTTGATATCGGGGCTATTTTTTATGGTTGTTCTCCAGCAAAACCGAATAGCTCGGCTTCTGCGGCTCTATCCATTTTCTCCCATCTTTCTCTATTAAGGCGTCTGCTTCCCTAGGGCCACAGCTTCCTGCCTCGTAGTTGGGAAACTTAGGCTTTTTGCCCTGCCAGGCTTTGGTTATTGTATCAATCAGCTTCCATGAATTTTCCACCTCGCCCCAGCTCGTAAACAATGTGGAGTCGCCAAGCATGACATCATTAAGCAGCCTTTCATAAGCCTCAGGGGTGTTAGGGCCGAATTTGCATTCATGGCAAAAGTCCATCCTTACAGGCTCGATGAGAATTTTGGCCCCCGGCACTTTCGCATTAAACTGCAGTGAAATGCCCTCTTCAGGCTGAATCCTTACTATCAGCATATTCAATTCCGAATTTTTCAGATGCTCGTGAAACAAAACAGGAGTGCTCTGCTTGAACACTACGTAGATTTCTGCAACCCTCTCCCTCAATCTTTTCCCAGTCCTCAGGTAAAACGGGACACCTGTCCAGCGCAAATTGTCTATTTTCAGCTTTAATGCTGCAAATGTTTCTGTATAAGATTTTTTGCCAACGCCCTCTTCATCTTTATAAGCTGCCGCCTTTTTGCCGCTTATTTTTCCCTCGCCATACTGGCCTCTTGCCGTGATATTGTGCACTTCTTTAACAGAAAAAGGCTCTATAGACCTTAAAACCTTGACTTTTTCTTCCTTTATGTCGGCTGCATTCAGGCTTACAGGCAATTCCATTGCAACTAAAGAGGCTAATTGCAGCATATGATTCTGCATTACATCATGCAAAGCCCCAGCCTTGTCATAATAAGAACCCCTCTTCTCGACACCTAAATCCTCTGCAACGGTAATCTGCACATGATCGATGTATTTGTAGTTCCATAAAGGCTCAAACATGCTGTTAGCAAATCTCAAAACAAGCAGGTTTTGCACCAATTCCTTGGCAAGATAGTGGTCAATCCTGAAAATCTGCTCCTCATCAAAAGACTTCCCGATTATATCATTTAATTTTGCCGCGGATTTCAGATTGTTGCCAAAAGGCTTTTCAAAAACAACCCTATGGTAAGGCTCCCTGCTGCCCTTAAATGCCAATCCGGCTTTTTTCAGGTTGTCCACAATAACTTCAAAAAATTCCGAGGAGGCGGCAAGGTAAAAAACCTTGTTGCAGTTTTTCGATTTTTGCCCGCTTATTTTTTCAATAAATCTGTCAAGCCTCATATATCCGTCAAAATCCCGGAATTCTGACTGATGGTAATGGATTTTGTCCCTGAGCCTTTCCCAGACATCATTTTTTACCTTCATCTTGGAGAATTTTTTTATTGAATCAAAAATTTCCTTTCTGTATTCCTCATTTGTTTTTTTCCTTCTGGCAAAGCCTATAACCCTGAAATGCCCGTGCAATGCATTTTTGAATTCCAAGTCGTATAAAGCCGGCATCAATTTCCTGCTTGTCAGGTCGCCTGTTGCGCCAAAGATTACAAGAATACACGCATTATGGTTGCTTTGTTGCATTTTTTGTAGGTTTTTTGCCAATTTTTTTAATTTTTATGCTGATTATATCTTACTGTTAATTTTGTTTATTGTTTGCGTTTTTTATTTTATTTTTATTATTGATTTTTTCCGTTTTCTTGAAACTTGGCTTCAAACTAAAAAATAAGGGAGGGTAAAATTTCTTTGCGCTTGATGTTTTTTGCAACGCCCTCCACCCACCTGTGAAAAATTAAATGTGAAAGTGCAAATGATTTTTATTTTTCTTATTTTACTTCTTGTTCTTTACAACCTCATGGCCGCCAAATTCATTCCTTAAAGCCGCAATTACTTTCCCGGAAAACCTTTCTTTTTTGCTTGACAATTTCCTCATTTTTAACGCTGTCTCCAGGGCAGGGACAGCAACATTCCATTTTTTTGCGTATTGTGCAACCCATGCTCCTGTTTCACCGCCCCCTACAACGCCCCTTATTTTTTTTAATTTTGGGTCTTTTTTGAAGGCTTCGACTGCAAGCTCTGTCAGGTAAGAGCGGATAATGCTGCCGTGGCTCCAGACATCTGCAATCTCCCTGAAGTTTAAATTGTAAGGGCCCGCATTCAAGACGTCAAATCCCTCGCCTAAAGCTTCCAGCATCACATATTCTATCCCGTTATGCACAATTTTCACAAAATGCCCTGAGCCGCTTGGGCCGGTATATAAATAGCCATTTTCCGCTGCAATATCCTTGAATAATTTTTCAAGCTTTTTGAAAATTTTCTCATTGCCCCCGATTGTCAGGCAGGCCCCGTACCTGGCTCCCTTTAAGCCTCCGCTTGTGCCGCAGTCAAGATAATGAATGCCTCTTTTGCTTAATTGCCCGTGCCTTCTTACAGTGTCTATAAAATTTGAATTGCCGCCGTCAATCAGAATGTCATCTTTTTGCAGGCAAGGCAGCAATTTTTTTATGGTTTCATCAACAGGCTTGCCAGCTGTCACCATGAGCCAGATGATTTTCGGCTTTGGAAGCTTTTTGCACAATTCTTCTGCTGTGAAAGCAGGAATTGCCCCTTTTCTTGCAATTTCCCTTACCGGCTCCGGAGAGCGGTTATGGGCAACTACCTCATATTTCTTATCCAGAAGGTTAAGGGCAATGTTATAGCCCATCCTCCCCAAGCCGATAAAGCCTATTTTCATAACAAAGCCACCCGTTTTTTATAGTTTAAAATTTTTGATTTATAAATTTGTCGGAAATTGAAAATTTTCGGAAATTTATACTTGAAAATTGAGTATTTTCATTGTATAAATTTATTGTTATAGTGTTTAAATAAAATTTTTAATGATGAAAATAATGAATGGCGCATAGTTTAAATAAGTTTTTATATGAGGTTGTTTTTAATAAGGCTATGATTGAACCTTTTATTGCCGCTTTCACATTGGCATTGGTCTCCGAAATCGCTGACAAAACGCAGCTGGTAATCCTGGGATTGGCGTTGAAATTTAAATCTTCCTTTAAAGTATTCTCCGGCGCGTTATTGGCGCATGCATTTATGGACGGAATTGCCATTTTAGTTGGGGCGTTTTTTGGCTTTTCTTTATCCTCTGATTTAATCAAATATGCTATAGGCGCTTTATTCATACTTTTAGGCCTGTGGGCTTTCATTAAGCTCTATGGCAAAACACGAAAAAATCAAAGATTTTTTGTGCCCAAAAAATTTGAAAAATTTTTTAGGGAACCAAAAAAAGAAGGGAAAGAAATTTTAAGCAAAACCCCTTTAGCAACATCATTTTTGGCTGTTCTGCTAAGCGAATTTGGGGATAAAACGCAGATAGCATCCGGCTTGTTGGCTGCCAAGTATTTAGTTCCACTTGTCATATTTATTGGCGTTATTTCAGCGCTTGCAACAGCAATAGGGCTGAATGTTTTTATTGGAAGCAAAATTGCTGAAAAAATGCCAAGAAAAGCAATAAAAATCATTACGGCAGTATTATTTATTTTATTTGGCTTATTTACATTAATATCCTTATAAAGAAAACTTTTTATATAATCAGTATATTTTCCCCATTTAATGAATTTTTTAAAAAATATTTTTGTTATTGGTACTCTTTTAATAATTTTTATTGCTGGATGCCAAAATCAGGTTAAGGAAGAAGCCAAGACTGTGAAAATTGGCAGCGTTGTCCTTGTTGATTATGCAGGCGGCTTTTTAAATGGCACTTTGTTTGACACTTCAATCAGGGAGGCTGCTGAAAGAGCCGGGATTCTGGATCAAAACAGGGCGTATCAGCCAATACAGGTTACAATTGGAAGCGGCCAGGTAATAGTGGGATTTGAAGAGGCTTTAATAGGCATGAAGGCAGGAGACACAAAAACAGCCAGAATACCGCCAGAAAAGGGCTATGGATTTTATAACGAAGATTCTGTGAATGTAATTCCCTTAAGCGAGTTTGGCAATCAAACAGGGAATATTAAGGAAGGGGCAAGGCTGATAATGGTTAGTCCGCAAGGCAGGGTTCCTGTTTTGATAAAAAAAGTCGGCAAAGAGAATGTTACAATAGACTTTAACCACCCTTTGGCAAATCAAACGCTGGTTTTTGCAATACTTGTGAGGGAAGTCAATTAATTAATCGCTCAATCAAAATTAATTCATAATCTTTATAGCGTGTTTGAAGGCTTTTTCTATATTTTCGGGCGTTGCTTTTCCCCCGAGCCCTACTCTCACATGCATCAAGACGTCTTTATGGGGCCCTATTATTTCTCCATATTGGCCTTGAAACTCCGTTGCTAGATAATGTTTTTCGCTTGGGACAAAACTTGATCCCGGAATAAACCCTAAGCCTGCTTTTTCTGCCAGTAGGTAAGCGAATTGTTTTCCATCCATCTGATTTGGTGCTTTAACAAAAACGAAATAAGCCCCGTCAGGCCTTCTTCCCGAGACTTCACATCCTAGTTCCGCCAAGAAATCGGTTGCTGTTCTGATATTTTCCTGGTATCTTTCAATATTGGCTTTCAAAAAGTTTAAGTTGGAATCATGCTCCAATATTGCACTTACACTTGCCTGGACAACACTTGGAGTTCCTGCACCATAATTCCTTAATCGCATTTTCCAGCCATTGCCCATGGTTTCTGCCAGCTCTTTGCCTATTACAACATACCCTAACCTGTCTGCAGGCTTTGTTACTTTTGAAAATGAACCAATTTTAATTGAACGCGCCTTTACTTTTTCCGAAGAATTTAATATTGAGTAGCTTGAAATTTTCTCTTGGTCAAACATAGTAAAAATGTATGGATCATCTGATACAATAATCCATCCAGTATCTTTAACAAATTCCAAGAAATCTTCAAACCCCCGCGGAGAAGGCAACACTGGATTTGGATTTCCCAATAGGTTTATGTAGACTGCGGCAGGGCTGTATTTTGAATGAAAATTACCTATACTTCTTTTATTAAAATTACCTTTTTCATCAAATATCGCCTCAGGCAGGCCAATGTTTCCTGAATCAGCTATAAAATTATAGGTTGTACCCCATACAGGAGATTGCACTAATATTATCCTATTTGGCCCAAATAACGAGAAAACATATTCAAGGGCAGCTGATGCCCCCAATGTAAGCCCCATTCTTTCCTTGTCTTCAAAGCCCAAACCTGTTTTTTTGGCTATCTCCAATCTAATAATTTGCTCAAGCAGCTGCTCATGGCCCATAAATGGCGGGTACTCATACGGCCTTGTTAATTCAAATTTTAATGCCGCCTCTGCTGAAATTTTTGCAATGTCCTCTGGTAAAGGTGCCGGAACTCCTATGGTAAAATCTCTTTCAGGATATTGTTTTGGGTCAAATCCCCTTTTATTTAATTCAGCAATCTCATTTCTAATTGGATCTGGAGCTAGCCTTACAAGATTTGGGTTTAACACTTCATTTAGGTTTTTCATTTGCAATGATATTATCCCTTTAAATTTGGCCAGAACCCCTTTTTGCATCTGGAATAATGAAGGGGTATATTAAATTTTTTATCAGAATATAGTTCCCATACCACTGGGCATCTTCGCGTGAAATTCATAAACTATTTCTAAATTTTCGTTAAATTTAAATACTACATTATATAAGATTCCAAGGGGGTGGGAATGTGGCTAAAGAAGAAAAAAAGCAAGAAGCTGAAGGCCAGGAAGTAGGGATTGTAGAGCATTACTACGGAAAGCTTGGGGTTGCGGTTATAGAGCTGAGCGGCACTTTAAAAGTTGGGGATAAAATAAAGGTCAAGGGCGCTACAACGAATTTTGAGCAAAAGGTCGAGAGCATGCAGATAGAGCATGACAAAGTGAAAGAGGCAGAATCCGGGCAGAGCATTGGCCTGAAAGTAAAGGACCATGTAAGGCAGCACGACAAGGTTTACAGGGTTTAAGTAACTTTTAACGCTAATTCAGGATAATTATAGCAAATCACACTAATATTCGTAACTTTTCGTTGTGATTTGCTTATTAGGAAATAATAAATGTATACGAAAATTAAAGTTATTTCCTATAATTTATCTTATTCTTCACTTTATCTTTATAGAGCAGAACATATTAAAAATCATTTTCTCATTTCAGCGTGCCTTTTCACCAGCAGTGTAAATGCGATTGGGGCAACAAACGTGCTGAACATGGCAACAGTGATTATTGCAGTAAAAACGCCAACGCTTATTAATCCATTGTTAAGGGCAAGTGTGGCTATAATAAGCTCTGTATCCCCTTTTGGGATGACTCCCCAGCCTACAATCAAGCCCTCTTTCAGTGTTCCCTTGCTTAATCTTACCCCTATTACTGTTCCGAGCAAGGTTCCAAGTATGTCAACAGCAATAAGCACGACAACCAAAAACATGTTGGAAGACAAAGAGCCAAGGTCTATGTTTAAGCCGACATTGACAAAGAATATTGGAATCAAAAACCCGAAAGATATTATATGGATTGAATGGGATATCTCATTTTTTCTCCATGGCTTCCTGTCAGAGCCTGTAAGCAGCGTCTGCCTTACAAGCATGCCCGCCACCAAGGCGCCTATAAAAGAGCCTATGCCCAAAAACTCCGAGAGATAGGCCATCAAAAGCACTATGAGCAGTGCGCCCATGAAAAGCGTGGCCTGCGACTTTTCCCTTTCAAACATCCTCAGGGCATAGGGTATAATAAAAATCCTTGATAGTATCACCACGAGAACGTAGAGGAGCACATCAAAAATAAGATTATAGAAACTTAACTGCCCCAAAGCTGCCGAGTGGAACAGTACCAAAATGGAGCTTATCAAAAGCAGCTCAAACACGTCATCAACCGTGCCTGATGCAACTATCAGGTTTCCTATTTTGCTTTTTAAAAGCTTTAGCTCCTCCAGTATGTCAAGGGAGATGGCCTGCGAGCTGACAGAGACTGAAATGCCTATTATTATCGATGTTATGCTATTAAACCCAAACAAATACCTGCCTACAAGAAAGCCAGCAGCCAGGGGTATAATTGTGTTGAATATTGCTATGAGCGAGGATTCGCGGAAATTTTTCTTGAATTCGCGGAAATTTATTTCCAGCCCTATAAAAAAGAACAGCAGGATTATGCCGATGTTGGTGATAAAAGAGAAAACAGACAGGATTTCCTCATTAAAGAATATAATTTTTATTATAGGAATGCCTAAAATGATGCCAGCGGAAATCTGCCCTATGACCCTTGGGAGCTTAAAATACCTGAAGATGCCGGAAAGCACATACGCAAGAAACAGAGCCATAAATGTTGTAAGAAGGGCATTTGGCATTTTTTATTTCCTGCTTTTTCAAATATATATACTTTTCTCTAATTTTTCATTTTGATACCGTTAGGTTAGGATAAGCCCGCCATTAATGGAGCGGAAGCCAAGAATGTGGTAATGGAGTAAGGGGCAGTTTTCAATCAATAGGATTTGTTAACATTAAAATTAAAAAATAAAATAAAGAAAACTGCTGGTATTTGCACGCGAGCTTGCGAGCGTGCTCGCAAGCGAATCTCCGGCGGCTTATCCTAACAGTACCTTTCATTTCAATAAAAAGATATTTAAATAAAATTGAAATCTTTCTGTTATATGCCGACTGACAAAGAGATTAAGAAAGAGTTTAAGCTCAAAGCTAGCAAAGATCCTGATAAATATTACGCTACCAGTGTGTTGAAAGAAGAAGGATTTTCAAGGAAAAAATGCAGCAAATGCGGGACTTTTTTCTGGTCGACTCAGGCTGATGATGTATGCGGCGACCCTTCATGCTCAGGCGGCTTCAGGTTTATAGGAAAAAGCCCTGCAACGAAGAAACTGGATTATATAGGGGTTTGGAAAAAATTTGCAGGGCTGTTTGAGAAATGGGGCTATACTCCGATAAAAAGGTATCCGGTAACTGCAAGATGGCGCCAGGATACAGACTTTGTCCAGGCTTCGATTTATGATTTCCAGCCTTATGTTGTTTCAGGGGAAGTGGAGCCTCCTGCCAATCCTTTGGTTGTTCCGCAGCTTTGCCTCAGGTTTAATGACATTGACAATATAGGCATAACAGGAGCCCATTATTCATGCTTTGTGATGATAGGTCAGCACGCATTCATGAAGCCATCCGAATGGAGCCAGGCAAGGCATTTCCGCGACATACATAACTGGCTCAAGATAGGGCTGGGTCTTCCGAACAATGAGATAAAATTCCATGAGGATGCATGGGCAGGCGGAGGCAACTTCGGGCCGTGCATGGAGTATTTCAGCAGGGGCTTAGAACTTGGAAACCAGGTTTACATGCTTTATGAGGTTACGCCTTCCGGATTTAAGGAATTGAATTTAAAAGTTTTGGACATGGGAATGGGCCATGAAAGGAATGCGTGGTTTACCCAGGGCAAATCAACAAGCTACGAGACAACCTTTCCAACAGTTGTTGAAAGGCTTAAAAAGATAACTGGAATTGAGGTTGATGAAAACCTAATGAAAAAATTTCTTCCATATTCTTCTTACCTTAATGTCGATGAGGTAGAGGATATTGACAAGGTATGGAAAAATGTCGCAGAAAAAGTAGGTTATGAAGTCTCTGGATTGAAGAAAAAAATTTCAGAGCTGGCTGCATTGTATTCCATAGCAGAGCATTCCCGCGCTTTGCTTGTTGCACTATCTGACGGCGCTTTGCCGTCAAATGTCGGCGGAGGGTATAATTTAAGGGTTTTATTCAGGAGGGCTTTGTCTTTTATTGACAAATACGACTGGAAAATTGATTTGAAGGAATTATGCGATTTGCATGCAATTTATCTGAAAAACCTGTTTCCGGAATTAAGGGAAAATTTAAGCGAGGTAAATGAGATTTTGGATGTCGAGAATAGGAAGTACAATGCAACTAAGGAAAAAACAAAAAGCATAATTTCAAAATTAATCAAAGAAAAAATCAATGACGAAAAATTACTGATGCTTTACGACAGCCACGGGATTGCTCCAGAGCTTGTAAGGGAAGAGGCTGAAAAGCTTGGAAAGGAGGTTGAAGTGCCTGAAAATTTTTATGCGAGAATTGCAGAACTGCATGAAAGAAAAGAGCAGGAGCACGCAACAAAGAAAGAAGAAAAGCTTGATTTGGAGGGGGTTAAGGAGACTGAAGCTCTGTATTATGATGCATATTTAAAGAATGAAAACGAGGCAAAGGTTTTGAAAATTATCGGCAATAACGTTGTTTTGGACAAAACTGCCGCTTACCCCACTTCCGGGGGCCAGATACATGACATTGGCTCTATCAATAATAATGAAATAGTAGATATTTTCAAGCAGGGAAATGTTATTGTGCATGTTTTGGGCAGCACGCCTGATTTCAAAGTTGGCGATGATGTAACTGTAAAAATTGATGCTGAAAGAAGGAAGCAGCTGGCTCAGCACCATACAGCAACGCATATCGTAGGGGCTGCTGCAAGGAAAGTTTTAGGAAAGCATATTAACCAGGCAGGTGCTAAAAAAACTAAAGAAAAAGCAACTTTGGATATAACACATTATGAATCACTAAGCCAAGAGCAGCTGAAAAACATTGAAAATGAAGCAAACAAAATTGTAAATTCCAATAAAAAAATAATAAAAAAATTCTATCCCAGGACAGAAGCGGAGAAAAAATTTGGAATGGTCATTTACCAGGGAGGCGCTGTGCCTGGAAAGAATATAAGGATTGTCCAGATTGAAGGCATAGATGTACAGGCTTGCGGCGGAACCCATCTGGATAATGCGTCTGAAGCAGGAGAAATAAAGATTCTGAAATCAACAAAAATAAGCGACAGCATTGTGAGGATTGAGTTTACAGCCGGCAAAGCCGCTGAAAAGGAAAAAGGCGAGAAGGGAAAAATCCTGGAAGAGGCAGCAAAGCTGCTTGATGTCAAGATTGATGAACTGCCTTCAAGGGTAAATGAATTGTTTGAGAAGTGGAAAAAAACAAAGAAAGCTGCAAAAAAGAACATTGCACTGAAAAAAGATGATTTAATATTAACCAAAAAGGAAAAATTCAAAGGAGATGTTTTAGGCGAAATATCAAAAATACTCCAGACGCAGCCTGAGCATGTGGTTAAGACTATTAAGAGATTTTTTGAGGATATTAATAATCTAAAATAGCCCGAGATTACTTTTTCTGTGCAGTTGCTGAATTTCTGCTATGAATAATCATTTCTAAAACTGCCTTTGTAATGGCGTCTAACCCAGCCTTTTCAGGATCCTCGTTGGTTGCTGTTGCCATATACTCCCTATTATTGCCTGATGTTACAGTTGCACTCATTTCATAAATTCTTCGTCCGTTTCCTGTTGGCACTACTCTCGCTTGTGCCAGCACTTCACATTCGATCCCTTCACCCCTAATCATTCCCGCCAATGCATCCAAGTAGGCATTATTCACTGCTTGTTCTTCCAATCCATCATGAATCGGGGATATGCCTACATAGATCACTTGTTTTTCACCATACTCCAAATCTGCGCAAACAAGCATATATGGTTTCCCTTTTGACGGTGTTTTTTTCAGATCCATCTCTCCGTTTGGCAACTGTCCCCATCTTATATCCAATCTGGATTCAGGATAAACCTCCTGTTTTTTGATTCTCATTAATCTAAGTCCAGTATACCCTTCATTCATTTCCACCAACTCCATTTTTCATTTTTGTCACTCCATGCATCAATTCCTTAATTCTTCAAAAAGCTCCGTATCCCTCAGTGCCTGGAGGCAAAATATAAGGGATAACTTTCCTATAGGCTAATTCAGCTGCTCTTTCAGGGCTAATTTCCCCTGCCTCACCAATGTAAGTTTGCCCTTTTGCCATCACTTCTATGACAACTCCAGAAACGCATTCAGCGCCTGCAGTCTTAACAGTTACCTTATCAACTTCGCCATTTTTGATTAATCTTGCAAATTCGTCCCTTATTTTGACTGGAAGGGCTTCAGCTCCCACAAACTTTCCACCATTTTCTTTTGATACATTCATTTTCTAACCTCATAAGATTTTACTGCCAGCATATTCCAGAACTAAGTCAAGCAAAAACAATGAAAGGCTCTTTGCAGAATATCCGGCAAATGTGGAGCCTTACAACAGCAATAGAAGCAATAGAGTCAAAGCTAACAAAAGCGATACAGAATTTAATTTCTTATTCGTGTTAGCCATTTTGATTTTTATTGAATTCATATTAAATATTTAAATGTTTTGTTTTATGAAGTAAAACAAAGCTACGAATGCCAATTAGTATGTTTTGGTTTTTGTTTATATTTTTAGTTTATTGTTTGTTTCACATTTAAACTGAAAAATCAGGGAGGGAAGATTTATGACTTCACTTACTGGAAAAGTTATGCCCTCCACCCACCAGTAAAGATTAAGGGATAAAGTGCTATCAGCAACAAAGGTTATTTTTATTTCATAAAAATTTCATTAATTTCGACTGGCTTTTAATTTCCCTTATTATTTTGCTTCTTTTGAAATAAAAGCCTGCATCGCAATTAAATCTCTTTTTTACAAGTTTTTTAGCATACTCCAGCATGAGTTCTTTTGAGGAAAATTCTATTGGAGCTGATGACATCGCATTCCTTGCAGCTTCCCTTGTGACCCATACCCCTAAAGGCAAGGTGTAATCTCCGGTTATAAATCTCAAAGCTAAAACGCTTGCCTGCTTTTTCATTTCATTTAGCTTTTCAAGTATTGCCAGCCTTACAGTATAATAGCCTCCGGCAGTGTTGTCAGCATAGTATTTTCTTCCTTCATAAAATTCGTAGTCTGTTGTAAAATGCTCCGGATCGGAAACGGGCGTTTCAAATAATTCATAGCTCCAAATTTCAGGAAATAGCAAAATTAAATAATAATTTCCCAAATAACTTCCAAAAAAGGCACAATAATTTACTTGATTGTATTTTTTTATTTCTTTTACTAAATAATTTCCAAGATTGCTGTCGACGCTCGTTATGCTCCATCTCGTGGGGACTAATTTCCTGTTTTTTCCTATGCCTAAATTGCCGATACTCAAAATCCTGCTTAAAAAATTTTCATCAAAATTGTTTTCGTATAGATAAATCAATGCGTCATTGGCTTTTAAGTCGGTATCGTAATGGGCTTTCTGGACTTTTGTATGGATTTTCGGGTTTTCTGTCAGTTTTGCCCCTTTTAGTTTTGCATTCGGGCCTGTAGGGGCTGCAATGCTGTCAACATTAAGCCTGAACTTAGGATTGTCCTCCAGATTGATTTCAATGTCTGTAGGCTTTGAGGACATTGCTGCTTCCTGGCTCAGCTGCAGGAATTTTGTCCTTTGCCTTATGTTTGCCTTAAAGCTGGAATTTATCAAAGAAGACCTGTAATCAATAATCTGCGGAATCTGAAAATTGTTTACAGCCCAGTATTTTGGCGCGTCATAAAGCCATGCTTCGCTTGTTTCTTCCGGCGGGGCCAGGATTCCCACTGAAATATTTGGGTAATTGAAGCGCCCGACAAATGGCGAAACGGCATCGCTCTGAAAGTCTTTTTTTATTATTTTTTTCTCTACTTTCAGCCTGGAATAAGCCTTGCTGCACAATGCGCAGCTTGGGTTTCCGCAGTTAAAGAGAGGATGGCTTTTCAAGGAGGGGAGTTTCATAAGTTAGAAAAAGATAAAGGTTAATTTAAAGATTATGATTTTAGAATATAAACCCTTGCTCCAGGCGGCAACAAACTTCCTCTGCCATTTATATGGGGGTTATATTCAGAAAATACTCCAGCGCTTAAACCATGTTGTTTTAAAAATCTATCCACTGTTGGTAAATTCGGAATTAATAGAGTTTCTCCAATTCCAATAAGGTCTGATGGAAGATTATTGAATGTTTTAATCGCGCCAAAAGGTATGCCGTACCTTCTTCCTAAGATTGATAAAGTCTCTCCTGATTGTACCTTATGTTCCCTATATTTTGCTACAAACTCATAAACCTTGAAAGGATGCTCTGACGGTTTCGTATTAAAATAATCTTTGTGCTTCTCCATTAAAATCTCAACAACTGCGTAAAATTTAGGAGGGTAATTCAGATTTTCCCTGATGAATTTCTCTCTCAAGTTTTTTAGCCCTGTTTTGCCGTTTTTATGCTCCTCAGCCAATTTTTCCAGTCTTTTTGCTAAAAATAAAAGATAAGTTTCATATGATAACGTTTCATTTTTCTTTAAAGCCTCTTTTCTGTATTCCCACGGCATTCTTGAGTTGTATGCTGCAAGAGTTAAATCCCAATTGCCATGAAATTCTGAATTTAAGTATTTCAGTATTTTTGCAGCCAACATTGCCGACTCAAAAGGATTTTTTCTTGAATCGTAGCTTGATGTTACAATGCCGCCATGGCTTCTTGCGGTTTCAGCCAATATTTGAAAAATCCCTACTGCGCCAGCATTTGATACGGCATTAGTCCAATGAGACTCTGGAATCGGCAAAAATGCATATTCCAAAGGCACTCCTTCCTTGCGGAATATCTCCCTGATGCCCGCGATCTCGCTTCTTGACATTTCAATTGCATCCTCTAAATCCCTTACCAACTTGCCATTAGAATATTCTAACTTCCATTTTTCCATCAAAGTTTTTTTGACTGCTTTCGGGTTTGTGAACAATGCCGCTGTTAAGGATGCAATGTCATGCTCTTCAAATGTTATAGATTCCGTATCTGTTTTTGGCATGAGGTTATTTGGCTCTATCGTTGGATTTTTTGGCTCAAGCCTTGCTTCAATTGTATTTTGAATGGTAGCATTTGGGACTGCATTGGAGCTTACAGCTATTGGGGAGTTTATTGCTAATCTGTTTTTGCCATAGTGATTAAGGCCTAAGATCCCAACCCATGCCAAAGCTGCCGCTCCAAACAAAGCTTTATAAAACCGGTCATTTTCCAAAAATGTTCTGAACATACGTATATAAAGCAAAACCAAGGTTATTTAAGCTTTTCTATGGTATTTACTTATTAGTGGTTAAATATTTTAATGAGTTATTAATTTTCCATATCGAAAATAATACTTAACAAATATATTTAAATATAAACCAATTTTTAGATTAAAAATGGCACTGACAGAAAAGCAATATGAAGATATAAGAAGAGAGCTTGATGAATGCAAAAACCCGCTTTTCTTTTTTGATGATGATCCGGACGGATTGAGCGCGTTCCTGCTGCTTTACCGCTATAAGAAGGAAGGCCATGGCGTTGTTGTCAAGACGCATCCCAAGCTGGATATAAGGTCCATCCAAAAAGTCCATGAATACGGCCCGGATAAAATTTTTGTCCTTGATGTTGCCTTAGTCGAGCAGGAATTCATTGATAACACAAAAACCCCAGTTATATGGGTTGATCATCATGGCCCTTATGAAAGGCGCAACGTAAAATATTACAATCCGAGAATTGCAAAAAAAGAGGATAATGTCCCTACGACGTGCATGTGCTATAATGTGGTTAAGCAGGACTTATGGATAGCCATGGTCGGCTGCACGGCAGATTACTATATGCCTGATTTCTTCAGCGAATTCAGGAAGGAATATCCGGACTTAATCGGCGATGAAAAAAACGTGGATGACATTTACTTCAATACAAAATTAGGCGAATTAATCAAGGCCTTTTCCTTCATACTCAAGGGAAAAACAAGCGATGTTGTGAAATATATAAAGACATTAACAAGAATTGAAAGCCCCTACGAAATATTAAACCAGGAGACTGCAAGAGGAAAATTTATTTTTAAAAAATACGAAAAAGTGAATAAAATGTATGAAAATCTTCTTGAGGAAGCGGAAAAAAAAGCCGGCAGGGAGAAATTCCTCGTTTTTACTTATCAGGATGACAAAACCAGCTTTACAGGCGACCTTGCAAATGAGCTGCTGCACAAGCATCCTGAAAAAATAATAATAGTCGGAAGAAGAAAGGACGAGGATGTAAGAATGAGCATCAGAAGCAAAAAAATCCTGCTGCAAGAGGCCCTGGAAAAGTCTTTAGCCGGGCTGGATGGCTACGGCGGCGGCCATGAGACGGCATGCGGAGCGAATGTAAAGGAAAGGGACTTCAATGAATTTGTCAGCAGAATGAAGGTTCATTTAAAGCCTTAGGTTCTTGTTTATCATGTCTATTATCCTGTCTTTTTTATCATGCATCCTTATTCTTTTCTCATAAATTTCAAAATTGCCTTTTCTTATTTTCATATTAAGCCTCGATATTTTCTCGTTTATTTTGTTCAGCCTCTGGATTACCATGCTGAGCTTGCCTTCCATGCTTCCAGGAACTGCCAGGACAAGTATCTTATCAAAATTGCCATTAAGGTAGAATAGCTTGCTGCCTCCGAATGTTTTCTGCTCGTCTATTAAAAATTCCCTTAAAATCCTCTCTTTTTCCGATTCTTTTTTTATTGCCAGGATAATTGCCTCCTTATAGGCGTTGTTTTTTATTAAATTCAATTCTATTGCGTCATTACTGCTGAAAATATCATTTTTGAATTCTGCAAATTTTTCATCTTCCATTGAGATGAAATTAAGGTATTCCAGCGCATTGATGCCCCTATCAATGTCTATACGAGAAATAAAGTTCCTGTAAAGAGGTTCTTCTTCCGCCCCCATGCCATCACCTCCAGTCAATTATATATGCCCGGGTATTTAATATTTTCTATTTTATTGGCTAAAACAATAATTTTAAATATAAAAACATATTAGCTTTAAAAATGAAAAGGGGTGGCAGGCTAAAATCCAGTTACGAGCCTTTGCATGAAAAGGCATTCTTTCATTACATCGTTATTCTGCTTATTTTGGGCGCTTTTATTTTCAGCTTATTGGCTTTTGCCAATACCCACCAATTGAAAAAAATTTTAATGCCTAAGACAATAAATGCAAATGATTTTTTAAAAAAATTGACTGCGCATGACGAGATGAAGGCTTATATGGGCATTGCCCCATTGAATATTGTTGAAATAAACCCAAACAATATTGTGAATTTGCAGGCGCAAATAAATGAATTGGACACAACTTACATAGGGAATTTTATTGTGCAATACAGTGACAGGATTGCGATTTATGATTATGAAAATGATAACGTTAAGGGAATGATTAATCTCCAGCCGCAGCCTCAATTGCCGCCTGATTTTTTCACCAAATTAAACAAGCATTCTGAATTGAAAGGATTGGAGCAGGAACAGCCAATAGGGGGGCAATTGGATATATCTTCCTTGAGCACATTAAAGCAGCAGTTCCCTGATGTTTACTCGAATGCAAAAGCAGGAGACTTTTTGCTGAGGTACCAGACAAAGCTTATTATTTATGACTACAACGCAAATAAGATTATCAACGCAGTAAATCTGCAATAATGCAAAACCAATAGGGCCTTATATAAAATAAGCTTTAGAAATCAAAAGAAGGTTATTGAAGCTTCTCCAGGATGCTTATGACATTCCATATCTGAGTGCGGGTATAAGGCTGCAAATTCACATCTGCCGCTATCTCTTCCATATTGTTCAATGCCTTGTTGACCTTGATTGAGAGGATTGTGTCTTCCTCCAGAGTGCCTATTATTTCCTGCATCTTTGCCTTGACATTTTTCGGCACTGTAGCATCCTCCTTTATCTCGCTTAAGGTTGTTATGACTCCTTCTATCTCCTTATTGACCATTTTGAGATTATTCATTCTTTGATTTTTTTCAGAACTTCTGCTTGCAGCTTTTCTGCCTTTTCCCGAATCTGATTTTCCTGCCTCTCCAAGGTTTTCAGGCGCAAATCCAAGACCTCTTTCTTCGATTTCAAATCTGCCTTCAGGTCTTCCCTGTTTGAAGCGACCATTATGTTGCCTACAATTTTATACGCTTCGCTGCTTTTTTCCAATTCGCCCAAGGCGGACTCTATCTCAACCAACTGCATCTGAAACTGCTGCTTTTGCGCTAGTATGTTCTGCAAGCCCTGCTCAAAAAGCTGCAATTGATTGATTTTTTGCTCGGTTTCTTTAGTGACTTCAGCCATTTTTCCAAAGCAATTGTTTTTTATAAATTGCCAATAAGATTATTTATTGAATTCTATCGCAGATTAAAAATCCTGTTAAAGTCATCTTGACTTTACTTTTGTTGCGACACTCCTTGGCTTGAAAAGCATTTTAGAGCCGCAATAAGGGCACCTTACCCTTTTCCTCAAATAATCCTGAGAAACTTTTTTATTGCAATTGAAACATTTGTATTCCGCCATTTTACGCAACCGCTTCCCCTTTTTCAGCCTCAGCTTCCTCTTTTGCCGCTATTTTTTCCCTTACTGAATAGGCCTTTCCTGCAAACTTCGCATCGCATTTTTTGCAATGCCAGATTCCAACAGCTATCCTTCTGACTTGGATTGCATTGCAATAGGGGCACTTATGCCTTTTCCTTTGCTCTTTTTCAACTACAGCAAACCTTTCCTTAAGCGTTCTGCCGTATCTTGCCCCAAATCTCTTTGCAGAACCTAATTTTTTTCTTACTACCATTTTAGCATGAAATGGGGCTGCCCGGATTTTCGCAGCCCTCAAGTATAAATGAATAGGCTATTTGAACCGGGGTCGTCTGGTTTCTTGCTTTGACCCAAACCAGAAAGGCTAGCCAAGTTACCCCACAGCCCCTAAATGCCTTAAAAGGAATTTTTGGCGCCTTTTTAAATGTTTTGTTTGGAATAACGCGCCAAAGGAAATCTTTATAAAGAAATTTGATTCTGGTATAAAATATGCCCAAGAAGAATACAGTGAAATGTGCATAGCTTGTTTCTAGTTTTTATTATTCACGGTCCTATAAAACCGCTTACCTAAAATGTCACTAACCGAAAAGCAAAAACACGAACTGAAGAAATTTGTTAAGGAGCTTGAGCTGTATAGGGGCAAGCATACAGAACTGGTTTCAGTCTATGTTCCGCAGGGTTACGAGATGATAAAGATAATACAGCACCTTGAGCAGGAAAAAGGCACCGCAACAAACATAAAATCCGCTGCGACAAGGAAAAATGTCATTGATGCGCTGGAAAGAATGGTGCAGCATTTAAGGCTGTTTAAGAGGACGCCTGAAAACGGCCTTGCCGTTTTTTCAGGAAATGTCGCCGAAAGGGAGGGGAAACAGGACTTCAAAGTTTGGAGCATAGAGCCGCCGCTGCCGCTAAAGACGAGGATTTACAGGTGCGACAAGGAGTTCGTGCTTGAGCTGCTGAGGGATATGCTGGAAACAAAAGAAGTTTACGGCCTTGTTGTCGTAGACAGGAGGGATGCCAACATTGCCCTGCTGAAAGGAAAAACAATTGTCCCTTTGCTGAAAACCCACTCAGAGGTGCCCGGCAAGACAAAGGCAGGAGGCCAAAGCGCTGCAAGATTTGAAAGGCTCAGGGAAGGGGCTAAAATCGAGCATTTCAAGAAAGTTGCAGAATACATGAAAGAGCAGTTCCTTGGCAATCAAAATCTGAAAGGGATTATCATTGGGGGGCCTGGCCCGACAAAGTACGATTTTATCGACACGGGGTACATACCCACAGAAGTAAAAAACAAAATAATCGCGATTAAGGACTTGGGCTATACTGGCGACTTCGGAATACAGGAGCTTGTGGACAAAAGCGAGGATGTTCTGGCGCAGGAAGAGCTTATGGATGAAAAGAGGGTTATGGGCAGGTTCTTTGACACTTTGGCCAAAAATCCTGGAATTGCCAGCTATGGAGAAAAAGATGTGATGAAAAATCTTAAGCTGGGGGCTGTGGATACTTTGCTTTTGTCCGAAACCCTTGAGGATGAAAAAATCGAGGAGTTTGAGAAAGAAGCCAGTTTAGTCGGGACAGATGTCAAGATAATCTCGGTAGAAACGAGGGAAGGGGCGCAATTAAAGGATCTTGGGAAGGTTGCGGCAATTTTAAGGTACGAATCAAGGTAAAATGAACATAGCTGAAAAGGCCTTTTTGGAGATATTCCCGGAAAAAAACATCGAGGACTATGATTTTGAGATAAAATACAACAATAAATTCAACGACTATAATGCGAATGTAAAGTACTTCAGGAATAACTTCCAGTTTAATTTGAGCAAAAAGTGGAAGAACGTAAGTGAGGAGATCCAATCCGGGCTGATACAGGAATTGCTGTTGAAAATATTCAGATTAAAAAAGAAAACGACAAATATTGATTTGTACAACCTGTTCATGAAGAATGTGCATATTTCAGTGCCAAAAACAAAAACTGATGCCATTCTGGAAGAGTCTTTCAACAAGGTGAATGAAAAATATTTTTTCGGCTTATTAGAAAGGCCAAATCTTGTCTGGGGAAATTTTTCCCTGAGAAAGCTGGGGCATTACGAATACGGATCTGACACAATAAGCATAAGCAGGGTTTTCAGGAATTCTGACATGGACATTCTGGATTATGTGATGTACCACGAGATGCTGCACAAGAAGCATAAATTCAACAGCAAAGGCATGAGAAATTTCCACCATACGAAAGAATTCAAATCAAGCGAGAAAAAATTTGAAAACAGCAGTTTAATGGAAGAAAAAATTTCCAGGCTGGTAAGAAAGGAGAGCGCAAGAAATCCGCTTAAAAGGAGCATATTCGGGCTTAATTTTTAAAAAAGTTTAAAGCAAGTTTTTAAGTACCCATTCTTATTATCTCCATTTTATTATCAAAAAAATAAAATCGTGGATGGAATTTAAAGAACGCACTTTCTGGAAGACTAATGCCATCCACCAGCCCGTTAATATTTTGCATTAAAGTGCAAATATATGCTCTATAAGATAATGAATGCACAGGGGGGTTGGGAGCATAACGGCGGAATAAAGAGCAAACATTAATCTATTCCCCATGATTTTATTTTTATTATTTTCCCACGAAAATCTAAGATTTTAGGGGCACCAAAAACCCCTTTGAAACTTTCCAGTGAATTAAAAATTCAATAAAAAAATAAAAATTGAAACAAAAATCAAAAATAAATATCCTATGGTATAATCCCATACCTTGTGTTTACCAGCCCCCAGTCAATGAACAACAAAACCAAAGCCAGAAGCATAAAAGGCACTGTCAAATTGACAGAAAGCTTTTTCCTTGTGCTTGAAACAATCTCCAGATAGGATTTTTGCAGTGTTTCCCTGTCAGATGCCTTGTAATAATTGCCGTCTGCTGACGATGCAATCCTTTTAAGCTCTTCCTCATCCAGCTTCAGGATAACATCAGCTTCAGGAATAAGGCCGCCTTCTTCGGTGCCTATGCCTATTGTGTGCACTATGACATGGTTTGAGTTTACATATTCCAATGCCTGCTCCATAGGAACTCCGACATTGCTCCTGCCGTCTGTGAGCAAAATTACAATCTTTGCCCTTTCCTCTGCAATCAGCAAATTTGATGATGTTATGATTGCCTCTCCCAGGTCAGTGCCGCCTATCGGCTTTACAGCTATCCTGTCCAAAGCATCTTTGACCTTGGAAAAATCCTCGGTAGGGGCCTGCTCGACAAAGCTTGTGCCTGCAAATGAAACAACGCCCACTTTTGCCCTTGAGGAAATTGAGTCAACGAAGTCTTTTGCGGTTTCCACAGCAGCGTTTAGCCTGCTTGGCAGAAAGTCGCCTGCAAGCATCGAGCTTGAAGCATCTATCGCCAAAACAAAATCAAAGTCGCTGCTCCTGCCAAAATACCAGAATGTTGTTCCGGAAATTGCCAATATCAAAAATGACAGGGTAGCTATCCTTATCCCAAGCAAAATATAGTTTTTCGGGATAAAAGGCCTTTTCGCGACCCTTTCGAGCGCAGCAAAATTTCCAAACTCCAGCGCCCTTCTTTTAATGAGCTTCAGCCCGATAAGATGAACAATAGCGAGCGCCGGTATGCTGAGGAAAAACCACAGGTAAATCGGGTTTCCAAATGTTATTTCAGCCATTTTTACCTTAGCCTTAATTCGCGCATTTTGAAGAATTTAGTCAGGGGCTCAAGAAAAGGCACATCCGTTGTCAGCTCGAGAAAATCCGAATTGTTTTTTACAAAGGCGTCCTTTATTTTTCTTTCCTCTTCCTTGACGTACTTTGCAAACCTTTCCCTGATCAAGTTCGGCTCTATCAGCATCGCATTGTTGGAAAAGGGGTCTGAAACAATCACCCTGCCGCTGATTTTGGGCAATGCCCTGTCTGTAGGATCCCTTATCATTACCCCTATAATCCCGAATTTTCTTGCGGCTATCTGAAGGTACTGCTCCCAGTTATTGCTCGTTATGAAATCCGAAACTATCATGACCAGTGTGCCTGCGCTTAGCGATCCAATCAAAAATTTCAATGCCTCGCCTAAGTCAAACTTTCCTCCGTAAAGGGATATGTCCACAATTGTTTCAGATAATATATAAAACTGCTTCGTTCCCCTGTCAGGCAATACGCTTTTCATGGGCCTGTCAGTAAACAATGCAAATCCGACATTGTCGCCTGACTCAAGGATAGCCCTGGACAGGGAAGCTACAATCTCGGCAGCGTACTCGCTTTTCAGTTTCGGCGTTGAGCTGAGAAGCATGCTCGAGCTGGCATCTACAAGAAAAAACACGTTCAAATTCCTCTCTTCCTCAAATTCCTTGATAAGTGTTTTCTTTGACCTTACCGTGGCTTTCCAGTCTATCGAGGCAGCATCATCATCAGGAGTGTACTGCCTGTAGTCCCTGAATTCAAGGCCTTTGCCGCGAAAAACACTTCTGTAGCTGCCGATGAATTTTGTGTTCACAAGGCTGCTTGTCAATACCCTCAGGTTCTTTGTCGCGGTTGCAAGGTCAACTTTCAGCCTTTTCATGGAATTTTTACCTTTGAAATTATCTCTTTTACAATATCATCCTTGCTTATGCCCTCTGCCTCTCCGCGGTAGTTTAATATCAGCCTGTGCCTCAGGACATCCAAGGCTACATTTTTTACATTCTGCGGCTTTATATGCATTTCCCCTCTAAGCAAAGCATCAGCTTTTGCTCCAATAAACAGGCTTATTCCCGCTCTTGGCGAAGATCCCCACTGTATGAACTTTCCCAGCTTTATGCTGTATTTTTCAGGGTTTCTTGTTGCATTTACCAAGTCCACAATATAATCCTTTATCCTGTCTTTATGCCCTATCTCTTTTGTTGTTTTTTGCATTTCCATAATCCTCTGCGGGCTTATTGCAGGCTTAACCCCAAAATCCTCAAAATTTTGCATTGATATGTTGTATTCAATTATCTTCCTTTCATCTTCCTTGCTTGGATACCCTATTAAAAGCTTGAACAAAAACCTGTCAATCTGGGCCTCTGGCAAGGGATATGTTCCCAAAGATTCAATTGGGTTTTGAGTTGCAAGGACAAAAAAAGGCTGATCCAAGGGAAAAGTCTCTTTCCCTATAGTGACTTGCTTTTCCTGCATTGCCTCAAGCAGCGCGCTCTGCACTTTTGGCGGCGCCCTGTTTATCTCATCGCCCAGAATAAAATTGCTGAAAATCGGGCCTTTAATGACAAAAAATCCTTTCTGCTCCTCATAAGAAGTTACGCCTATTATATCAGTCGGCAGAAGGTCGGCTGTAAATTGTATCCTTTTGAAGCCGCATCCTGTAGAGGCTGACAGCGCCCTTATTACAAGCGTTTTTGCTATTCCCGGAACACCCTCGATCAGGACATGGCCGTTGGCAACCAAAGCCCTGAGCAGGCCGTCAATGACACTTTCCTGCCCGACGACAATTTTAGCTATCTCCTTCCTTACCTTGTTTAAGTCTTCCCTGCATTTCTGGACTGATGCCTTATCTGCCATAAACTGCACCTCTTTTTTGATTATTGCGGAATTACTCGACTAAAGGAGTTCTTCCGCCAAATGTTGCCTGGAATTTCTTGTTTTTGTACTCAAGTGTAAAAACATCATTGTTGCATTCCGTAGCCCTCATCTTGACTACTGAAATTTCCCTTGTAACCTTCCTGTACCTTTTTGTAAGCTGCAGGTAGATTATGCCGTCAGCAAGGAAATCCTCCACCTCATACTCGCTGTATTTGCTCTGGTCTATGGGCATTTCAGATACAAGGAAAGATGTCAATCCGAGATCCCTTAAAAACTCGAAAATATGAAATATCTTTGTTCTGGGCTTGTCAAAGCTTGACAGCACATAGAGGGCTGATAAGGAATCCAGGACAAATAAGTCGCATTTTGAGCTTGTGCTTATCTTTTTTATTATGTTTTTCATTGCATTCAGCCAGTCACCGCTTGGCCCGAATTTTGTATCCGCAAGCTTTTTCCTTATGGCGCCCAGGTCGGAAATCACCAAAGTCCCTTTTGAGGACTTCACTTTTTTTGCAACCTCGTCAATTTTTGAAATTTCCTCCAAGACCTGCACATTCACCTTGGACAGGTCAAATTCCATGTTCTCCATCTGCTTCAGCAGGGAAGCATGCGATTGCTCCAGAGTAAGGTATATGCCCGTTTTTCCCTCAAGCACTTCATTGTATATTATGTTGAATGCAACAGAAGACTTCATGGTTCCTGCGCTTCCGCATACCAAAACCAGGTGCCCTTCAGGAATTCCCCCCTGCAGATTTTCATCAAGCCCCTTTATGTAAGTTTTAATCTTGCCGTTTTTTTCCGCCATTTTAACACCTCTACTTTAAAATAAAGCTGCTTATTTTCCCGGTATCTGTTCCTGTTATTATATTTTTTTCTTTATTTGCCATGCATGCTATCCCTACCACCATGCCGTCTGTCTTATAAGACCAGAGCTTTTTTCCGTAAAATACCCCGGGCTGGCTTGTCATTGGCTCGTCATAATAGCCGCTTTGCTGAGTTATCGAGGAAATGCCGGGCATGTAATTCAGCAAAAATGTCCCTTCAGCATCGAGTATGTACAGTGACCGGTCATAGGAGCCTGCCACTATTTCAAGCTTTCCGTCGTTGTCTATGTCAACAGCCAGCGGCGAGGCAACAACCCAAAAATCAGTTTCATAATTCCATATCCTGTCTCCTGAGCATGATAATGCATAGATATTGTCGTCGCAGCAGCCAAAAATAATCTCAAGCTTTTTGTCGTTGTTGATGTCAGCCAGGCTTGCCTCGGAGAAAATGTTGCCTTCTGTCTTGTATTTCCACTTAAGCTTGCCATTGGCATTTAGGGCGTAAATATTGCTGTCAAAGCTGCCTATGACAATGTAATCCTCGCCGTCATTGTATAGTTTTCCTGTTGAGGCAGCGGCTGTTATCTTGCCATCAGTTTTGAACTGCCAAAGCGCCTTTCCTTTCCCGTCAACGGAATAGATAATCCCGTCGTTGGAGCCGAAAATTATTTGAGACTGCTTTTTGCCCCTGAGCAGGCTCGGTCTCGCCTCAATGCCGGAATTGGCCTTGAATTTCCATAGGAGCTTCCCTTTTGAATTCAGTGCGTATAAATTCCCGTCATTTGAGCCGAAAACTATCTTCATTTTTTTGTCATTGTTGATGTCTTCAATCATGGCGCTTGATCTGACAGAATCCTGGGCTTTGTAGCTCCACAATAATTTTCCTGAGAGGTCAAGCGCATACACCTTTCCGGTGTCAGTGCCAAAAATTATCTCGTCTTTCCCGTCATTATTTATGTCCGCAATGGCAGGAGTTGTGTATATATTCCTTGCAGTATTTTCTTCTGCGAAGAAAAGCTCCTCCTCCGTCAGCTTTTCCTCCGGATTATATACAAATTTCACTTCGGCATTTTCACTCAAAACGTACAATTTGCCGTTTTTTGTCGTGAACACTGCTATGTTCTTTCCGCCAGCTATCGCGGAAGTAAGCGAGGTTATTGCGCCATCAGCGGAAAAATCCCATCTTTTCTCAAGCCTTCTGGCCCTTTTGCCGCCAACAGTTGAGGCTATGCCTCTGAAGAAGTCAATGATGATGCTTTTCCTTTCGGCTGCCCTGCCAGCCTCAGGCTCAATCTGCTCCAAAACCCCTTTTTCCATTTTAATATGCTGCAAAAAAGCGCTATTAATGCCCAAATTAGCAAAAACGTATTTAATATTTTCGATTTCTTGCATGAAAGGGCTGTTTAATCTGAAAAAAACAACTGGAATTTAAGAAACAATAATGTTTAAATAGTATCTTTCTAAGTGGAATTTTGATGTTAAGGCAGAATATGCAGGCTGGCCTTTTGCCGGAGAAGTATATTATTGGAGTTACCTATAAAGATATCCGCCTAAAAACTGTTGCCAAAAGGGAAGAAGCATCGGTTGCAACAAGGCTTAGAATCTGTCTGGAAAGAATAATAAAAATAGGCGTTCATGGCGGATTTTCTTCGGATTTGGAATCTTTAACAAAACTTTCCAAAAAACTTTTAGAAGATTATATCATCGAAGTTCAAAGGATAATAGGGCTTGTGGAGTATGCTATACAGAAAAGCGGCGCAGAGCATTTGAAGTTAGTAAGAAAGATAGACTCTTTGCTTAATTTTATTCTTCAGACAGAAGTCCAGGTCCTGCGTCTGGAAGGCAAATACCCTTTCGACATAAAAAAATCGGGGCAAGGAGAGGCTTTAAGGAACTCTGTCAAGGATTTTGACGGGCTTTGCGGCGAAATAAAAGAGACTCTGAAAGGGCTAGCCCGCGATATTGGGAAGGAGCAAAGCAGCGAAAAAAGAGAGGCTAGGGGAGCATTGCCCTTCAAGCCCCTTAGGCTGTACCTTTTCTCAAAGCAGAGCGATGAATTAAGGAATGCAGCAAGGGAGGGGATTTACATCCTCAATGAAGATGGCTTTATGGCTCATTTGGGGAGACTGATGCAGTCTTTTTCCAGGGAGAAAGAAATAATTGAATTGTCCATTGAAAACTTTTACAGGGAAAAATGGGGGCATGTGCAGGGTTCAATCTATGACATACCTAAATGGGCATTGCGGGAAAAAGAGTTAGAGCAAAGGTACAATGAGCTCTTATTGCTGGTATACAGGTTTGTTTATGACGTGAAAAATCTGCTTGATTTTTATAAGAGGCATTTTCATTCTGTCACAAACCTTGAAATTGACTTGAACATAGAAGAAGCGGAAATGCTTCGTGAGATGGAAAGCATTTCAAGATTATTGGATAAGCTGCCTAAAAATATGGACGTATTTTTCACACAGGCAAAGGCAAGATTGTTTGATTTGGAAAAGAGGATAAGGGTTTTTGCGCAATATGAATACTGGAGAGAAACTTATTTTGACAAGACTATTGCAGGAGAGTATGTCAAGTCAAGGATGCTTGGAATAGAAAAAAGGGAGTATAGCGATGTGGTTGGAAAAGTAGGGCCAATACACAGATTCAGGCTGAACATCCAGGGCGCCAGAGGAACAATTGCAGGGGACGTTTACCTTAAAGACCCATCAAGGATTCCAGACAAAGGGGTTATTATAGCAACTTCGCTTACTTCTTACAGAAAGCTTCATTCCAATCTCGCCGATTCTATAGCCAATGACAATTACCTGGTTTATATTTTTGATTTGCCTTCTCATGGAGAATCTAGGGGAGGATTTGGCTATGCCGAGATATCAGAAAATATACTCCGCATAGCTTCGTATTTAAAGCAAAGATTCGGGCTTAAAAGCATCTGCACATTGGGCCATAGCACTGGAGGAACAGCAGCTATCTTTTCCATCATGCATTATGACTTGGAGGTTGATTTAGCTTTGAAAAAAGTTGAAAAGCAGATAGAGGCGTTGCTGTTGCAATTCCCGAAAAAGGGAAATTTAGACCAAGGATTTATTGAGAGGTTGAGGAAAGAGGAATTAGCCTTAAAAGAGGAATTAAAGGCTGTAATCATAAGATCTTACAATAAATGGCCGGAGCACATAGATGTCATAGGAATGCTGAACCCAATGCTATACTCATTTTACCAGCGTGCAGGCATTTCAAAAAATCTCCTGACTAAAATCCTTTCAAGCCCAATAGGCCCAATTTTTTTTAAAACGAGTATTGAGAGGGTAAAGATTTTTGAAGATGCTACAATGAGGCACCATGAGGCGTTTAAAAGGCTGCTCAGGATGAAAAAAAAATCGGATCCGGAAAGATACTCGGAATTAAAAAGGCTAAAGCCTGTGCTTGTGAAGGGCATCAGCGCTTTTGACAAAGACCTTTTTTTTGAGGAATTTATAAATGGGATAACAGTTCTCGATTACTTAAGAATGGTTAGGAGGTATTATCCTGAAGCTTTGAGGCGCATTTATTCAATACCTAAGTTGTTTCTCTACTCAGAAGATGATGAGGTAACCCTCTATAGAAAAAACATCGGGCTTTACACCCAGGTGCCGAAGGAATTCTCAAGCAGTGAAATTATTAATCTAAGCGGCGTATTGCACAGCCTGAATTACCGTGGCCAAGTAATGTACGAAAATGTTCCTATTGATAATACCGTCCTGAATTATCTGCATTACCACCTAAAATTCCATTTATGAGCAATTGAAACCTGTCTAGCAATTTACATATGCTTCAGGGCTTTTTCAATCATGGGCATAACAGCCTCTGCCTCGTCTTTGAACATCCTGCCGAGCTTTGCAAAGCTCCATTGGCCGTCCTGGCTCATGTTTTCCCTGGAAATCTGGAGCTTTTTCTCCCCGTCATTATAGCTGTAAACGCCCACTTTGATTCTTGTTGTCTCAAAGCTTGCAGTTTCGGAAAATAATTCCCTGTCAAGATTTTTGTCAAATGCCATTTTATTGCCAAAAGCCTAGAATTGCACCTGTTTTTTAAATGTTTGTATTAATACACTAATGCCTAAATTAAAAAAGTTTAAATACAAACTATCAAGCTAAATAGCCAATGGCCAAGCTTTCCGGGAAAACAAAAAAAAGTTTAAGCTCCAAAATGCCATTGAGGCAGATAAACAGGGAGCCGGAAAAAGCAAATAGCCAGGAAAATGCAGATGACGCGATAGGCAAGGCCATTGCAATTGCTTCCGCCAAAAAGCCAGATAAGAAATTCTTGCCGGTATCAAAGGAAATTTTTGACAGGATAGGCTATGGTTTCGGAAGCCAGCAGTTTGTCAGCATACTTTTTTTTCTTACAGGCGCGTCGTTTTTCGTTATAGGCGCAATAAACGGAGCCAGGGTTGTTTTAAGCACATTGGTTTCATTGCTTTTGCAGCAGTATGCAAAAATCAAGAGTGTGAGGAGGATTGTCAGCGCATCAGGAATAATATTTGGATTCAGCTTTTTGCTGATAAGCACAGCTGTGTTTTTGCATTCGGTTGCACTGTTCTCATTGGCTGTTTTGCTCGGCGGCGCAAGCATAGTCCCTTACAGCGACCTTTACCAGAAGCTTGTAAGGGAAAAGGACAAAACCTATCTGAGGAGGATAGTGAATTACGGGCTGATAATAACTGCCATAAGCCTTTTTGTATCGGCTTTCCTGATGGATTTTTTCCCAATTACCGGAGTTCCTGTCGAATTTAGCATATTCGGAAAATTATTCTCCTTTAGGGTTTACGGCTACCTTATTGCATTCGAGGCAACAGCGCTTTCCTTTATACTTTCAGGCTATATCCTGTCCTTTATTGATGTTAAGGATGAATCAGAAGGCAGCAGCGCTTTCAAGTCTTTCAGGGAATCATGGAGTCAATTAAGGCAGAAAATGCCGTATTTTCTGGGAAACAGGGCCATTTTAATTCTTGTTATTGCCGGCGCCTTAACAAGCTTAAGCCAGACAATAGGGAATTCCTATTACGGGATTTTTGTTTATGACCATTTCATAAACAAGGGATTTGGAGGCTTTCTTAATGTCGCTGTGGTTTTTTTAATCGCTGTTTTCAGCTCAATTTTTGGCTCGCTGGTGTCCAAGATAGATTCAAAGGCATATGGAAAATTCCCCACATTGGCTTTTGGCACATTGCTTATGGCTGTAATGCCCCTGTCTTATTATTACAAGCCGAATTTAATATTGGTCGCTATGGGCACCATGTCGGGCATAATAGGCGCTGCCATTGTCGGAGTTGCCAATGGATTATTGGCATTGGAATTGGTAAGCGAGAGTGAAAGAGGCTTTTATTTCTCATTCTACAGCTTCTTTGTCATTATAGCCTATCTTGTATTTGCCCCAATGCTTTCCTATTTTGCCCAGATATTCGGATTGAGCAGCCTGTTCCTGCTGTTGGCGCTGATTCTGGTTATGGTTACTTTGCTTTATGTAATAGCAGTAGCCTTACAAAGCCAGCCAGCTTAAGACAGGCGCCAATTTATTTCTCTTTCAGTAAAAAAATCAGAAGGGGGTGGGGAACATAAATAAAACATAAGGAGAGTGATATAAATCTATTCCCCCTTAATTTTATTTTTATTATATCATTATACTAATTAAAAATTCAATAAAAGACAAGTCAAATAAAAATATAAAAAACTGAGGAATTCAGCAATTTTTAATCAGTAATCTTGTTTTATATCAGCATTCTCTTATGCTCTCAATTACCAGCTTTTTGCTGGAGCATGCCGCCTGCCCTTCCTCCTGTTTTATTTTTGGTATTAATTGCGCCTGCTTCAGGGCACCATAAACATTGGGGTCATAGACTATTTTTTTCCTTAAGGGGTATCCTGCGGCAATGGGCTCGGTTACATTCACAACATATACCTCGTTGCCTACAAGCCACACAACCAGCGATTCAATATCAATATTTGCCTTGTTTGTAACGGTAAAATCAACATTTGCTGATGCCTTATCGAAGCAAAACTGGGGGATTTTATTGATTTCATTCAATTCCAATTCTAAATACCTGCAGGAAAGCTCAGCGCCCGTAAGCATCCTTCTTTCCTCGTAAAATGCGCTGCCAAAGCTCATTATTGTAGTGCCGATTGAAACTGCGACTGAAATAAGAAGCAATGTTGCTATCAGCGGACTCATTCCCTTTTTATGAAACCCCATATTCTGACTTTAAACAACCTTGTATTTATAATTTTTGCTTGCATTCATGTTCTCTAAAAAGCAAACATTTAAATATTACTACTACTTTATAGTAATAAATATAGAATATATTGGGGGTGGCTTAATTGAAAGCTAAGCATAAGGCAGTAATAATGTTGGCCATTGTTTTTGTATTTGGATGGCTTTTAAATGACATCTATACCCATTACTTTGCAGGGCTTTACCTCAGGCCAGTGCAAAATGAAAATTTCGGCAAATATTTTCTGGTTAATGTAATTGGCCAGGAGCCTGTTGAGAGGGCTTCGCCTGCCGATATCATTAAAGAGCGCCAGATTAATGTTGAGGACAGCCAGGTTATCATCAATGTAAAAAATGCCAAGCTTGCCTCTTTTGCCGATACAAATTCCATGGACCCGGTCCTTGACGAAACGGCAAATGCAATAAGCGTAGCGCCGGAAACAGAAGACAGCATCAAAATAGGCGACATAGTTTCTTATTACTCCAAAGAAAAAAAGGCAATACTTGTCCATAGGGTTATTAGCACGGGCTATGATAGCAATGGCAAGTACTTTATTTTGAAAGGCGACAACAATACAGAAGCAGACCCAGAAAAAGTGAGGTTTTCGCAAGTAAGAAGGGTAATTGTTATGATTATTTATTGATTTTTATTTATAGCAAATCACACTAATATTCGTAACTTTTCGTTGTGATTTGCTTATTAGGAAATAATAAATGTATACGAAAATTAAAGTTATTTCCTATAATAATACAATATTTTTATATATATGTGTAATTCTTAGTATCTTGATGGCATTATTGGAAGAGCAAAATAGCCGGGAAATTTTGAGGGCAGCAGTGCTGAAAAAGCTCAGCTCCACGAAGAAAAAGAAATTCAGCGAGAAGTCTGTTGATGATTTGGGCTGGACATTCAGGGTTTTTCTTATTAAATTCCTGAATCTCGATTACGAATTTACACATGAAGAGCTGTTAAGCGAGATTGCCCGGGTGAGGATAAAAAAAGATTTGAGGAACAGGGTGCTGGCGCTTTCAGGCTTGCTGGAGGAGATGAAATACGGCAGCAGGGATGCGGCAAAAGAGGACTTTGAATGGATGGTGAATGAAGCGGAAAGGGTAATCAACCTGGCAATAATTGGCAGGGAATTCCAGGATGAAGCAAGGCAACCTTCGCCCGCAGAAGCGGCGCAGCTTCAAAAGCAAAAGGAAAGCATAATCCGGAAATTGGGCGGTTTTTTAAAGGTAATCTCCCAAGGCAAAAAGCCTGAATCGGCAAAAAAGCAAGAATTAAAAAAGGGAGAAGCTCAAATCAAGCTGAAAAGCATTAAATCAGAAGCGGATAAATCCCTGATTAGCAAGATGGATCAATGGAAATCCATGGGCTACGATACTGCAGTTTTGGAAAAGATTTATATACAGGAATCAGAACAGAAGCAAAAAGAATAAAAACAAAATATTCCTTTATTGTTTAAAAAGAGGTGTTAGTTTGGCTGACAATATAGATTCTGTAAAAAGAGCTTTCGAAATTTTTGGCAAGGGGGTTGAGCGCTTAGAAGAGCTGAACAAAATATTGAAAAGCCTTAATACAAAAGGTTTTGAGCAAGAAGCGAAGGAAATTGAAGCTGATATCCATAATGTTGCAGCCATTCCAAGGATTGAAAAGAAGCTGGAAGCCCTGAAGGAGAAAATTAACGGCAAATATCCCGGAAAGTCAAAGTCCGATAACGGAAATGGGGCAAAGATTTCTAAAATAAGGGAAAATGTTCCTGAACTGAAGCAGGATAAGGGCATGAAGCATAATGTCCTAGTAAAGCCATTGTCATCTGCCGAGCTTCATAACCTGTATGAAATCCCTAAGATAGGGAAATCCCTTGAAGAGCTGAAATTAGCTTTGAGTTCTGTAAAAGCGCCGAACAGGGTTGCTGCGATTCCCCCTTCAATAAAGAAAGGCATTGAGGAAATCCCGAAAATTGAGGCAGCACTAGAAAAATTAAGGCAGGCTATAGAGGCAAAGGGCAAAAAAATCCCTTCAGGGGAAGTTGACAGGGAGTTAAGCAATCTTGTCGGTGAAAACCTTGGCGAATTTATCCACCTGCTTAAATTCGGGCTTTCCAGAAAATTAAGAAAAAAAGAGGAAGAGCTGGAAAAAGAATTCAGGCTTAGGGAAGAAAAGGCGAAAAATGAGCTTAATCTGGAAAGGGAGAAATTAAGGCAGAGCCTCGGGCGATTGCAAAAAAAGCTCGAAAAGGATTTTGATGAAAAATTCCAGAGAGAAGTCAGGAAAAAATTGGCATCGGAAGTGAAGAAAAAATTAAATAAGCTTTTGGACGAAAGGCTTGGATCCAGAAAAAGGGAATTGGAAACTAATTTCATGGATAAGCTGAAGGAAAAGGAAAAAACATTGAAAGCGACGCTTGAAAAGGAATTAAAGGTAGTCAACCAGCAAAGGCAGATTCTGGAAGCCAGGGGCAAAAGGCTTGAGGCTTATTACCTCAGTAAATTCAAGGTAAAGGAAAGTTCGCTCAGAAAAAATATGGAAGAGGAATTAAACAAAAGGATAAGCATTGGCGTGGCGGAAAAATTAAGGTATGAAAGGCTGAAGTTGAGGGAGCGCTTAGCCAAACTGCTGGCGAAAAAAGTGAAAATCGAAATAGAAAAGGTAAGGAAAAAGCTGAAAGTCGAGATAAGCGCAGCCTACAGGCATAAAATGGAATTGCTTGAAGAAAATTTGAGGAAAGAGTATAAGGAAAAAGCTGATTCCCTGCAAAAGCAATATAGTGATAAGGAACGGGAGATGAAGCAGAAGATAAGCCTTAAGTTTAAGGAGCTCATAACATAATATTCTCAGATAAAAAACAAGCTCAAATAACTTTTAGGAATATTTTTGTCGTCTGAAAAAACTAATTAAATAGAAATCAAAAAAATTTATAAAAATTTTCGAGTCTCGGAAAACTTTTAGTTTTTCGAAACAAACAAAAATTTTGTTTAAATTTTTGGGTCTCGAAAATCTTGATTTTCGAAACATTTAAATATAACTGTATATTGCAAAATATATTAAGAAAAATACTAATTCCAATAATACAAAGAAATTTTTGGGGGTCGGATGATGAACAACAAGGAAATTTTCAGTGTTTTTTTTCGTGAGAAGCCGGCAATGATGCTTGTTGAGCTTAAAAATGCAAAAAACGAGATTTATGCTTCTTCACTGGCAAAGCATATTGACTGCACATATTCCCATGTCGTGAAAATCCTGCAGGAGATGGAAAAAGCCGGCCTTGTCAACTTTGAAAAGCAGGGAAGATTAAAGCTGCTTACGCTGACAAAGACTGGCTCCGAAATAGCAGAGAAGATTGACGGGATAAGGGTTTTGCTGTAAATTTTATTCTTATAACCTTATTTTTAAAACATCAAATAGTTACAAAACTTTCTCTTCCATTGCAAATTTCCCAAGAACTTCTTTCGCCTTTTCTATGACTTCTTCTTCCTTTTCGCTTGGAATCTGGGCTCCTGCGGCATTTGCATGACCCCCGGCTTCGCAATTTTCAATGCCGTAAACAATACTGTCAATTACCTGCTTTAAATCAAAATCCTTTTTTCTGCCTGAAATCCTTAATGATACCTTCGTATTCCCGTCCACAAGCCTTGCCATGGACATTATAAAAGTATTCTCTTTAAAGCTGTTTGATTTGGACAAAATAGAGGCTAAAGTCCCTATTATTGTATGCATTACCATATGCTGCGCATTTATTATTACAAAGCCATCTCCCTTAATGACAAATTCATTTTCCTTGTTGCCCTCAAACCACTTTATTGCATTGACAATCTCCTTTTTATAGCTGTCCATGCTATGTATTGCCTTCTCTTTTATTTTTTTGTCGCCCAGGCAGGCGCCGATGCCCAAAGAGGCTTTCCCAAGCCTGCCGCACGCATTCAGCAAAGTTGCAAACTCTCTTGCATCCTTTGTCGGGCTTTCGTGTTCCTCCCCTCTTAGCAGATAAACATTTCCCAAAACATCATCAGGCTTGTCCTCATTCAGCCTTTTCATTATAACTCCCGTAACAAGCTTTTTCATTTCTTCATTGTCCAGGTGCCCTATCTTTTTCCAGCTGCTGCCGTTTTTTGGGTTAATGCCGATGCTGTAAAGAAATTGTATCGATCCGGATTCAGAGCCTGTTACGCCGGGAATGTAAGGATCAGTGCAGTACTCCAGAACGCGGTACAGCGGCTTTGTCTGCGCTCCGAAAAGCCTTAATCCCCTGATTATCTTTATTTTGCCCCCGCTTATTGCCTCATTCAGAATTTCGTTATTCAGTTTTGAAAATCCATTGTTTTCCTGCAAATCCCCTATTGCCCCTATTATTGCTATATGCGCAAATTCCTTTATCTTCTCATCAAGGCAGCTTGCAAATAGATAAACAACGCCCGCTCCGGAGATCTCCAGGCCGCCATCAATGCCAAACTTGTGGGGGTTCGCCATTAAGATGCTCTCTTCTTTCATGTCAACAGCCTCAGGCTCGTGATGGTCCAGGATAAAAACAGTTTTGCCTTTTAGGATTTCTTTTATTGAATTGGCAACGCCGGCTCCTATATCCGTAAAAACCACGGTTTTGTACGGCTCTTTGGCAACTTCCGTTAAGACTTCCTTGTTAAGCTGCTGCACTATGGTTATTGAATATTTCCTGTTGTCATTATTGAGGCATTTTATCATCAAAGAAGCTGCGCTTATCCCGTCCGCGTCAAGATGGCTTATCAGCCTTATCGTCTCATTCCTGTCAATTCTGCTGAAAGCTTCAGCAATGCTCTTAACATCTTCCTTAAACAATTCATAAGAATCCATCAACTCACCTAAAAGACAACAAAAAAAGAAAAGAGGTTGTATTTAATTATTTGTTTTCTGGAGTTTATACTTTTTTTGAGTTTGTTCATAATAAATTTACCCCCCAAACCTTCTCTCCCGTTCCTTAAACTCGTCAATGACTTCAATTAAATCCTGCTTCGTGAATTCGGGCCATAATTTGTCAATGAAGAACCATTCAGAATAATAGCTCTGCCAAATCAAAAAATTGCTTACCCTTTTTTCTCCGCCAGGCCTTATCACAATATCTGGCTCGTCCTGCAGGTAAAGGTTTTGGGCAATAAGTTTTTCATCAATATCCCTCTCATTGATTTTTTTATTTTTGATTTTTTTAATTATCTTCTTTATTGAATCGACAATTTCGGCCCTGCCCCCGTAGCCCATTGCAAAATTTACCTTGAAGCCTTTGTTTTGCTTTGTTTTTTCCATGACTTCCTCCATTTCCTTTTGAATGTCTTTTGGAAACAGGCTTAGCCTTCCAATGAAATTAACCTTTAATTTATAGCTCTGCAGCCTTTTATCCCCTTTCAGCCTTTTAATCTGCTTTCTGAACAAATTCATGAGAAAATCAACTTCCTTTTTGCCCCTCTTGAAGTTTTCGCTTGAAAAGCTGTATAGGGTCAGTTCCTTGATTCCAAGATCTTTGCACCATTCAAGCAGCTCTTCAACCTTTTTTGTGCCATAAGCATGGCCCTGCCACGGCTTTAATCCGCTTCTCATGGCATAGCGCCTGTTGCCATCAAGAATTATTGCTATATGCTTTGGGTTTTTGGGCATAGAAATCATGGAAAGAGAATTTAATGTCATTTATATACCTTCCCAAAAATTCCGACAAAAACCTCTTTAGGGACTTCAATGCCTGCTTCAACAAAAGCCTTTGCAAATTCCATGCCCTCATTTTCCATCTCAATGCCAAACTTAAAATTAAAAAGCCTTGCCAAAGTGTAGCTGCAAAGAAAGCCTTCATTCATAGCCAAGCTAACATCTTTTTTGCCTTTTAGTATTTTTTTATTGTCAAAGTCTATGCCGAATTCATCTTTATTGATATGGTGCCTGAAAAGCTCCCATTCAACCAAATCCCTGATAATGCTGCTTTTTTCATTGTTTTTTATATACTCTTCGATATTGTTAATATTTTTAAAATAATGAAAATCACTATTGTTTGCTTTCTCAAAAGAATAAACCTTGCCCAGATACTTTATAACTTTCTGCCTTGGGCCTTTCCCTTTGCCTTTTGCCTTTCTTTTATACCATTTATTCCCGACAAGGTAAAGGTACTTCGCATTATTGATTTTTTTAACTCTCAGGAACGCCATATTTGATTTTAGGCACTATAGATATATAAATATTTTTCTTTTAGATAAGGCTTGAAACCCAGAAATTTTGCCTTTTCAGGCTTTAAGAAAACAGCTACTTTACTTCCTTTTTGAAATCGTCCCTGAATTTTTCATTGATCTTCTTCAGCCTTTGCGTGGCTTTTGCCAAAGTGTCTTTTGGCTCAGCGCCGTCTGTCTCAAGAATCATCTTAGGAGTTCCAACCAAAGGGTGCCTTATTGTAAGTGTAGACACTTTGACATGCTTGTCGTTGTAGAGCTCATTTTTCAGCGCATTTAGAATGCCTTCCTGCACGCCGTTCACTTCAAAAATAATCTTGTTTTTTTTCTCCTCGAGAATTTTGATTTCCATTGCAGAAAAAGGAATCGCTCTTATTTTAAAAATCTTTCCTTTGGATCCTGAAGCAGCTGACATCAACCCTCTTTATCCGACGGGAATGGAATTCGTATGAAGCTTTCAGCGGAAACTTAAAATCCCATACATTAGTGACTGTAAAGTTTTTCTCGTCGACAAACTTAAAAATAAACTTTTTGCCTTCGGATTTGTGGAAACTATAGGCAACATTGCCCGTTTCCATTGCCTTTTCCAGGAAAATTCTGTCCGCATGCCTCACTTTTACCCCGAAAGGCGGGTTTTGTATAACAGTATCTGCCTTTTCATTAAAATCTGCTATATCCAGGCAAAGGAAAACAGCCTTGCCAGCTATTGAAAACTCACTTTTTGCTTTTTCAAGGTTATTTTTCGCTATTTTCAAGGCTTCTTTATCATTATCTACAAAATATACCTTTTTGGAGCCCATGAGTAGGGCACCAATGCCCAAAATGCCGGTCCCGCAGCCTAAGTCAACACTCACTTTTCCCATATCTCCCTTCAGGGCAGCGTTCCACAGCACAAAAGCCCCTATTTCGCTGTCCATGGCATATTGCTCAGCTATCACTTTAGGCCTTTCGAAGCCTTCAAGCCTTGACAATGCTATTGCAAGCCCCGATTTTGAGCTTATTTGTCGCATTTGAACACTCACTTTTTGTAATGTTTTACTTATTTAATATATATTAATACCTACATAATATTTAACATCTTATAGACAACACTCACTTTCTGATAAATATGCTCACTAGCTAACATCAAAAGATCCCTTTTGAGCCTCATATATGCTTTATCTGGCGGAATCTCCTGCCTTATTAATACTTTTCCATCAAAATTCGTGGGCAATTTCTCCATTGGTTTTTTCCAGTTTTTTATTTTTTTCAAATCCAAAAATTTCATTTTCATTTCATTCCCAAAGCAATCCCAAAATTTTTCCCACAATATCCTCTCATTCCCAGATAGTCTCATTTCATTCCCAAATCATTCCCATTTCATTCCCTTATATTTTAATTTTACTATTTAAATGTTCCCAAAATAGTCCCAAAATAGTCCCAAAATAGTCCCAAAAAACGAAATATTTAAATAATTTAGAGTAAACTTTATTGCTATGTTCTGGCTAAAAAAAAGCAATGATAAATTTTCGCAGCTGCACGGCTTATTGGCGAAATCCTTTGCAAATGTGAAAAAAGACACTGTAAACCTTTTCCAATGGATGAACTTTTTATACCAAAAAAGCCTGGAGCAGGAAAATTTGATAAAAAAACTCGAATTGGAGCTGTCTTATGCGCCAAAAAAGCCAGAGGACATAAAGCGCATTGTAGACAGCTATTACTCCTATGAGCATCTTCTAAGCAAAATAAGGGCATTGGATGAAAAAATTGACTCTTTAAGGGAAAGAAAGCCTCGGGAAAAGCTGTTTGAAGTTGGGGAAATTGAGCAAAGGCTTGAAAGGCTTGAACAGCAGAAAAAAGCAGCTGTAAGGGAGAAAATAGTGAAAAGATTGACTAAAAATTCAAAGGAATACATCAAAAGCCTGCTTGTTTCCTATATAAGGAAATATGGCCAGATAGGCGCCTTGCAATTAAAGGATATGGTTGTTATTGAGCAGGGCCTGTGCTCAAAAAGCTCCTTCTACCGGATTTTGGAAGAAATGGAGTTATTGGAGGAGATTGAAGTAGCAAGAAGGGGGAAGGAAAATTTCTATCTTTATAAGGCTGTAAAGCAGTTATAGCATGCTATATTTCTCAAAATATAAAAGTATTTAAGCAACATTTTACCGCCAATTTTCGGGGGTGATTGTAATTTTGAATGAATTTTTCAAGCAGAGGAAGCGCTCTTTCTTCAAGAGGCAGAGAAATGTGGACAAAGAGCTTAAAGGAGCATTTTTAAAAATAAAAAAAGAATTTGAGGAGCATTTGCAGGCAATAAATGAGAATACCAACGAGATACAGTCCAATTATGAATGTTTATGTGAAATTGAGGCAAAAATAGACAAATTGGCAGAAAGGATGGACAAAATACAGCTTTTTTTGCAGTCAAACAGCAGTTTTATTGCAGAAGACCAAAAAGCCTTTGAGATAAAGCCACTAACAAAAACAGAGCAGCAGGTCTTTATGGTCCTATACGCTTTGGAGGATGAAAAAGGCATGGTAAGCTATGCCGACATATCAAGAAAAACAGCCCTTTCTGATGATATTATAAGCAATTACATCACCTCCATGATAGGGAAAGGCATTCCAATTCTGAAAAAATACATCAACAGCAGGCCTTTCTTAAAGCTTGATCAAGAATTCAAAACATTGCAGGCAAAGGAAAATTTGCTGATGATAGATCCTGCACAGAAAGAATTGGTAAACTTTTAACTTAAATCTTTTAATTTTTTCTTAAATCTTTTATTTCTTAAAACTTTTGATTATAGCTTAAATATTTTAGGTTAATCTGTCCTAAAGCTTCTTGCACTTAAGACCTAATGCAAAAATATTTATACTTATTCCAATAAGGTTAACTATGGATTCCGGTAAGGGAACCCATACTGGAATGGTTGAAAGCTTGAAATTTTGAGGTTTTAAGGCTTATGACAGAAAAAGTAGGTGTTTATGTTCGAGTTTCGACAGAGGAGCAGGCAAAAGAAGGCATAAGCATAGATGCGCAGATTGAGAGATGCAGGGCTTTTTGCAAGGCAAGGGGCTGGAAGCTCTTTAAGATTTACACAGATGCCGGCTATTCTGCTGGCACAATGGACAGGCCGGCATTGAAAAACATGGTTGATGATATCAACAATAAAAAATTCACAATCTTATTGGTTTACAAGATTGACCGGTTCTCCAGGAAGCTGAAAGACCTCATATCAATCCTTGAAGAGCTGAAATCAAAAGGTGTTAATTTTACTTCTGTTACTGAGCAGATTGACACAACAACAGCGATGGGAGAGGCCTTCTTCCAAATAATTGGCGTTTTTGCGCAGCTTGAGAGGGGCATGGTAAAGGAAAGGGTGGAAATGGCTTTTGACAAGAAGATTGGCTCTGGAGAGGCTTTAAACAGGGCTCCAATGGGCTATTTTTACAGGAATGGCAAGCTAGTGGTAAATGATGAAGAGGCCATAAAAGTGCGCGAAATCTTCGAAATGTGGGCTTCTGGAGTGCATTACAAGGAGATATCAGAAAAATTTAATATTCCTGTATCAACGCTATATGAAATAATAAAAAATCCTACTTATATAGGCAAAGTGAGGTATAGGGGCAATTTGTATAAAGGCAACCATAAAGGCATTATTCCCGAAGAATTGTTTCAGAAAGTGAATAATAAAGGATAGGTTCTTATAGTTGCTATTAGGCGAACATTTTCTTCAAAAAAGTCCATCAGAAACAATCTTAAACAGAGAAAAGATTTTTAATCATCCATAAGCCCTATGTTGCCTTCTCTCTCGTCTTCAAATTCTTTTTCTCTCCCCCTTCTTGAGTCTACAATGCCTTTTCGTTTTTCTATCTTTTTTACCAGCTTTTCATGCTCTCTGCCATGAGAGTCATAAACCATCCTTAATACTTTTCCATTCTCCCAATCGCATTTTTCTCCTGTTACACTTTTTAAAAAATCAGCATATTCCCTCACAGCATCACTTATGCTCTTGGGCATAGCTGGCAGCCCTTCTTGGAATACATTTACTTTCTCTCTTAAGCCATCCTTTACACCGTTAGGACTAACTTCCATGTCTTTTTTTGGTGTATAGAATCTTTCTACCCCATCCATACTTCCAACAACATCATTTACAAATCCCAAGATTGTGTCAATGTATGTGGGCCCTAAGCTAGGTTCTACTGCCATAAATCGAAGAAAAACAGCCTGTTTTTTAATCTTTACTCTTTGATGCAAACACCCCTCTCGTCAGCAATCTTCCCTGTCAATCTGCATTTGTATCCTTTTGGGCATGAAAAGCCCGCTATGCCGCCGCATTCGCACTGTACCTGGCAAACCTGTATGCACATTTCAGCATCTGTTCCGGCGCAAGGGCTTCCGCATTCATTCCAGTATCCTCCAGAGCCATTACATTGCTGTTTTGTAATGCCTCCAAAGCCCGTTTCTTCCTCACTATCTTTTGGTTTATCCTCATTAGAAGTTTCGCAGCCATAAACCAAAAATAATCCAATTACCAAAATAAAAATCAATTTTTTCATATAAATCAAAATAATTTCCGGCTATAAATTTTTTTTGTTTTAAATTATTAATTCAACCTTGTTGCCCAGGGAAATATTGTTTCTAGACGTGAAGTTTCCATTAACTTCCAGAACATACTTGAACTGGTTTTCAGGCCTGTAGACCCTGCATGGATCTTCTTTGCACGGCTCAGCGTAAATTATGCCCGTAATGTGAAGATTGTCGTCGATAAAAATCACATCTAGGGGTATTAATGTGTTTTTCATCCAGAAGCCGTACATCCCTTTTTTCTCAAAAACAAAAATCATTCCAGAGCTTTCTTCAAGAGATTCACGGAACATCAATCCCTGCTGCATTTCAATTTCGTCGTCGGCAATCTCAACGTTGATTTTTATTTTTTCATTTCCGTTGCTTATAATGGCAGTCCCTGTTTTATCACTTCTTGTGACGATTATAACTAAAATTACCAATAAAAAAAGTGAGAGATAAAGTGCTTTTGATGGAATGCGCATTTCAATAAACTTTTTTGATTTAAATAAAAATTTTTCGGATTTTAATTTTTTTAGTTTTACTTACATATTATTTATAATATTTAGTGGCATTTTATACTTATAAAATATATAAAAATACTTATATAATATATATTATCTAGATTAATCCAAAATTCTTTAATACAGTAAACCTATATAATATTATATCTTAAAAATATGTTTTTATTTAATTATATTAATAATATATTTTTATAAAATAATTATTAGTTAATATCTTTTTAGACATATTTAATAAATCAATATTATTCTAACCTATATTTTTAACTATATCACCTGAACCTTATAATATTTCAATATTGAAAATAATAATATAGAATTTAAAAAGTGAGAGTTCATATATTCATAATGCTAGATAAGAGCTTTAACTGGAGTAAAAATCATAAAAAACTTCATTAGGCACTATATAATTGTATATATTTTTTTACTTTGCAAGCCCTGAAACATCAAAATTTTGGTGTTTTAGCTTTTTTGCAATATAAACTACCTAAGCTACAATAAGAATAAACTGCCTAAATCAAGTAATCTTTCACCTTTTTCTACAGATAAATATTTATTGTTAAGCATTTTAACCTAAAATATGGCTTATTTCAGGACTTACAGCATTGATGACATAGTAAGCTATGCAAAGCCTGCTTATTCGAGGAATTTGGGATACTTTGCAGCTAAAAGTGAGGATAAGGCAGAAAATACAGAAAAAACACAATATTTTCCTGCTTTTGTTAATTCCAAAGGCGCAGAATACCAAAATAACAGATATGATGAAAATGAGGGCAAAACAACAACTTACTACACTTCATTAAGGCCATTCTTGAAAGAGCAAAGGCCTGAAACAAGGTTTATTTCCGTAACAGAAGATGTGCAATGTTTTATCGACGAGGCTTTTGGATTTGCAGCAAGCCAAAAAATGCCTGAAAATATAATGATAAAGATATGCAGCAAAGATGAATTAAGGCAGATTCATTCGGAATTTGGCTCATGGAGCGACAACATTCAGGGCTTTGCAATAAACGGCAAAAAATCAAAGAAAATTTTTGTGAAAAACAGCCATCTTGATGAGCTAATGCTCACAATAGGCCATGAAATCGGGCATGTTTTCACCCCCTCTTTGAACAATTCCCACGACGAGGAGGCAAAAGCCTTTGCATTTGCGGTAAAATGGGCGGAGGCGATAAGGGAAAACAACATCGGCAATTTAAGCAGCTGCATAAAAGAAAATATTGACTTTCAGCCTGCAAGAAACGGCCTGCATGACATTGCATTTTTGTTTGTTAAAAACCTTTTAAGGAAAAAAGATGCAATGCAGATTCACTGGGATCTGGCAAAAAAATATATTTCGATGTGGAATTTTTATGGTTAGCAAAAAATAAACTCCCTATCTGGATTTAGACATCATTCTTGAGATTGCTTCATTCCTTGCTAATGCCTCTTCCAGAAATTTTTTTGCAGTTCGCAGATTTGGAAGTATTTGTGTAGGATGCGTCTTCCCATCATTAACTTGGTTAACAACAACTGCTAAATACCTCATGCACTGGTATACCCTCTTATATTCTGGAGACTCTTCCTTGAATTCGGTTAATATAAGCTTTAACTCCCTATGCACTTCCGCTAAAAGACTTATAATCGTTAATCTGTTTTCTTGGGTGTACCTTTCTTGCGGATTTTTTATTATAAAGCTGAGAAGTTTCATAGCTTCGGATATTCTGTGAGGGCTCATGTTGCATCTTTGCTAAAACTAATTTATCCTAAAAATATAAATCTTTCTATTATTTCCTGCTTGCTTTTTTCCCGTACAGCTCATTCCTAGGCTCTAATTTGAATGCAGCCTCAAACTCTTTCATTGCCTTCTCCTTTTCTCCCAGAAAATCATATAAAATGCCAAGATTGTAATGCGCATCTGCATAATCCCTGTCGAGCTTTATCGCTTTTTTCAGATTCTCTTCCACTTTTTCAAACTCACCTATTTTCCCATAGGCTGCTGCAATGTCATTATAGGCTTTTGCGTACCTTGGATTTATTTCAGTTGCCCTTTCAAAGCTTTTTATCGCATTTTCAGCATCATCAACCTCAAGGTAAACCAAGCCCAGTTTATCATGGGTCTTGTAATGCAGCGGATTTATCCGCAATGCCTTTTGCATCAATCCTATTGAAATGTTATACTGCTTTTTCTTCGCATAGGCAATACCCAAATTGCTCAAGGCCCTGAAATTATCCGGCATCAGCTCAACTGCCTTTTGGAACTCCAAAAATGCCTTTTCATCATCGCCAAGCTGCTCGTATGTAAACCCCAAATTGTCATGCGCCCTGCTGTTGTAGGGGTTTGTCTCAATTGTTTTTGTCCATAAGCTTAAATTATCCTGCCAGTCATTGTTTCTTATAATGGTTCTTGCAGAATAGAAAGAAAGCAATAAAACAAATAAAATAATTAAGGCATTTTTGAATAATTTTTTATCTTTAATGTTTTTAATCTCGATATTGTAAATTTTAAAAAATAAAAAGGAGATTATCAATGAGAATCCTATTGACGGGACATACAAATAGCGTTCTGCCATGAATACCTGTATGGGCATTATGTTGGAAAAAGGAATTAATGTTATAAAGAGCCAGAATACAGAGAAAAAAACAATATCTTTCCTATAATTTTTAATTGTAAAAATTAAGATTATTGATAAAACAAATAATGAAACTAAAACTCCGGCGTCAAAAAGGCCTTTTGCAACCGGGACTTCCTGAAATAATGTTAAATTTACCGGAAATAAAAGCAAAACAATGTATTTTACATAGACTTTTAGCATTGTAAGCTGTGTTATAAGAAAATTTCCGCCTAAATATGTTTCAATTCTTCCTCTTATCCCAAGAATAAAAAACCTCAAAATCAGATAAAAAAAGGCAGCAGCAAAAAAAGGCAGGTAACTTTTTAATGGATTTTTATTTATAGTATTTTTTAAATTTTTTTTATCAAATTCTTTATTAAATGAAAATTCGTATAAAATAATTATCAGTGGCAAGGTTATTGCCTCTTCAGACGCAAGCAATGCAAGAATAAAGAACAATAAAGAAAAAATAAAATATTTTTTATCATTTTTTTCATTGTTGCTCTTCGAATACAGAATATAAAAATAAAACGACAATAAAAACAAAAAAATTCCCAAAAGGTCAAAGCCTGCAGTCATGTTTGCAACCCTTTCAGCATGAATGGGATTGGCTGCAAATATCAAAGAAGCAACTAAGGCGATATTTCTGTTTTCAATGATTTTTTTAATAATAAAAAACACCAAAACAGAGATTACTGTATGGAAAAATACTGCATTTAAATGGTATCCAAAAGGGTTTTTCTTGAAAATTGAGTAGGCAAAAGTGTAATGCAGGCTCCTTAAAGGCCTATATAAGCCGTCAACATCCTCCTTAAAAAACAGTGGAATGTTTGCAAATGACTTGATATCGTTGTTCTCCAGAATAAAAACATGGTCGTCCCATACAAACTCATTGTCAAAGACGTTCATATAAGAAATTAAAGAAAGGGTTATAATTAATATCACAAAAACAATATTCTTTTTATTCATAATTAATGAAAAAAGAGTGTGTTAAATAAAAACTTTACCCTACAAAACTTTTAGAACTAAATTAAAATCAATATGATGGGCATAATGAATTCTGCCAAATATCAAAGCGTGTAGGAATTTCTAAGTATTACCCTTATCATTAATTAGTGGTCAAAAAAACAAAAATTTATATAGGAATCATCTTGAATGGTTGAAGTAATGATCAATCCGAAACAAGCGGGATTATACGCAGCATTAATTATTGTGAGTGGATGCTCTACTGTTCCGCCTCAAGTCCTATTGACTATTCAAGAACAAAAGAGACTAGCTTGGGCAGATTATTCTATGACTGAGCGGTTTACTCAAAAAGCACAAGATTGTATTAGGAACGGGCCTAATATTACTGTCAATGAACTTGAACCTTCTGAAGTTCTTGGAGGGAAAAAACCAAGTGCCCATTACGACCCTAATACCCAACACAGAAGATTAGATGAAATTATGTTTAGAGAAGGGTCAATTGAAGGTGCTAGTATACATGAAAGTATACACCAAGTAATTGATTGCGGATTAGTTGACCTGCGAAAATTTAAATCCATATATGGAAGAATGGAAAGCGAAAAATACCCTATTAAAAAAGAAGTGGAATCAAGAGTTGCTCATTATAAAGAAGGTTTTTATGATTTAATTGAAGAAAGAGTAGCTTATCTTGGAGAGTTATGGAACCTTATGGGATATAAGGTTTCTCCAGAAATGGAAGAATTTCTAAGTTCTTTCTTAACTCCGGATAAAAAAGGAGAGATTATGCACGGACTAATAGGAAAAGATACAAGAACAGGAAAGCAAGAAACATTTCCAAGGGGATGGAAAAAATAAATTAAAGAATTGTTCAGTTTTTAGTTGTGAAATTAGAATTTTACCCTACATAACTCATCCTTTTCTGCTCGCTCAGCTCCTGGGTTTTTTGGCCTTCTGTCAGCAGGTTTTTCAGCTTTGATTCAAATTTTTCAGCTTGGACAAGCAAAGGCTTGGGATCTACCTTGAGGTCCAAATATTTGTCCAGGACTTCTATGACTTTTGCGGCCGCCTTGCTGTCAGGCATATTTGTCGATGTTTCGGCAAAAATGCAGCTTATCGGCAGTTTTTCAGCCCTGAGCAGAATTGCGCCTGTAACTCCTATTATAATCCCTTCCTTTAAGGGATCTATGCCCATTTTTTTGAATTTTGCAATATTTTTCTCATTGTTTGAGTAATAGAAAACCCTTTCGCCCTTGCTTTCATCGCCGCTCCCAACACCCTCTAAAGATATGACCTCTTTTGCATTAAGGTCTTTTGCAAGGTTTATCAGGGTGTCTGCAATGCCCCATTCATTCCCTGTTGAGGCTGTAATCGCATGCAAAACTATGATATTGTATTTTTTATTGTAGAAAATGCCTAAAGGCTCAACAACCTTGCTCTCGTGTATTGCCACCATGGCGGGCATCTCATTGAAAATAATCTTGCCTATCTGCTCTGTCTGCAGGTGCTCCAGCAGGAATTCGCCCGTAATTGTCCCAACCAGCCCAAAGCCCGGAAAAGCCTCAATTATTATCGGGTTTTTCGGCCTTTTGCTCAGCTTTATCTCCATTAAAACACCTCTTTTGATTTTAATTTGGTATATTTATTTAAATAATTTTTCTTTTTTGGCTCGAAAACAAAAATTTTATAAACGGGTTGAATAATAATTTTGATTGATGTCCATAATGAGAATAAGCTTAGGCAGGTTGAAAAGCCCTTTATCCTATTCAGAGCTGACTAATGTCATCATCAGGGGCATGAAAATAGCCCATGGCAAGCATACCGAGGAACATAAGGAGCTTGTAAGAGGCCAATATGCAGCTTTTTTAAGGTCTATAGAGCAAGAGTTGAACTCATTAGAGAAAGTTGCCGAGAGGGTGCGCGTTTTGGTGGTAAGGCTTGAGGAAAGCCTGAAGTCATTCAGGGCCAATATGAAGCAATACAGGAAAAAAATAAAAAAATATCCTCATGCAGGGCCGTATTTAAGGGTCATAGACGACCTTATAAGAACTGACGCAAGAATCAGAAAAGCGCTTAAGGCAGAGGCAAGGCGTGCGGCAAGAGAAGACAAGAAAATAAGGCGTAATATCTAATTTTAAAATAAAATGCCATTCGGAGCAAGGAAAAATCTTGGACTGCTGCTTGGAGTCCTTATACTTATTGTAGGCTTAATTGCAATGCTGAATAAAATCAAGATTCTGCCTTTTGGAATCCCTTTGTCAATCAATTTTTTGGCATGGATTCTTGCCGCAGGAGGGCTTTATTTGATCATAGAAAGCGTTACAGAAATAGGCGCAAAAAGAAGCATTGCTTTGCTTGTGGCTTTTGCAATTTTAGTGCTTACTTTAATACCCATACTGAATTCGTTAGGCGCAGTGGCTTTTTCAATACCGGGCTTAAGCCTTACATTATACCATATTTTGCTGGTTGTAGAAGGGGCTTTTCTGGTAATTAATGCGTTTGGGACTTAGTTTTTTGATTTAAGAGGCTATTTGTAACCAAATTTTTTGTCATATTCTTTATGATTTAAAACATCAAGAACAAAAGCAACAATTTCTATTTGGCTTTCCCCATTTGTTAAAGTATACAACATTCTCCAAAAACTTGGAAGCTCTACCCTGAAAAGATTTGTAGCTCCATATTTTGTTTTATATTCTCCTGGAATAAGCCTTTTGGCAATTGGCTCCCCGTAATGGATATTTGCTTTAATCAATTCTACTTTTTTGTTAATAGCATTTAAAATTGACTTATCAACCTTTGAATTTGGAGCAACTTCATTAAGGTGTTTATACACTTCCTCCGCTTCTGGAGAAAAAATTACTCTGACTTTTTTCATAATTCAAATCCTTCTTTTATCGCTTTTCTTAATTTTGGGCTTGGGTTATGAATCCATGTAATTCCCTTCATTGTCACTGCTATTTTGTTGCTTTCTTCCAAATATTCGAGAATTATTCTAAGAGTATTATGATTGATTTGTTTAGGAAGCCTTCTTTTGAGTTCAGCAACTGATATTACGCTTTCGTCCATGTTTTTTAGAGTTTCTTCTACCATAAAGACTGTATTTAATGTAGGTGAATGCTCCAGTTTCTTTCTTTCAATTAATTCTGGCATTTTAATCACGAATTATTATTAATTAATAACTATTTAATATTAACTTATATATAAATCTTTTGGTTTTTATTATGATAAAATTCACAATTTTATAATTTTACCCCTGCTAAAATTTATGATTTTTAAGAAATAGTGGGGTTAATATACAGATCTTTCGGTTTTTATTTAGAAGGGATTTTTCTTATAATTAATGCGTTTGGGACTT
>JAGVXV010000041.1 GCA_018303625.1 Candidatus Woesearchaeota archaeon | reverse complement strand
TTATAAAAGCAGTTTCACTCAGATAAGGCTGTATTTTTTGAAAAATTTTTTCGTTTCTTGCATAGTACCTAAAATCCAGCGGGCTTATTGCGTCAAAAATATTTATATGCTCAGAATCAGTTTCTTTTAATCCCTCTTTTTCATTAATTAAATTATTAATTTCATTTAAAGATGTATTATTTTTATTCAAGCTTATAATTTTTTTATTTTTCTCTTTTGTTTCTATTACCAGATTATTCTTTTTAAAGATTTTTATTGAATTATGGACCTTTCCGGGAGAAATGCCCAATCTGTTTGCTATATCCCTGATATGCAGATTTTCCTCAAATAAAAGCCTGAGAATTTCAATGTTTTTTTTGGTAAAGACTTCGCTTAAGTGTTTTTTATTTATAAACTTTTCTATAAATTTTTGATTTTGTTTGTTTTTCAAGAACGATATTATTTTAACAGAGGTTTGATTGTATATATTTATATATTTGCAAGCTTTGTTGTGATTCATGGCTAAAAAATTTGACTGGGCCAGAAAACTGTATAATGACAGATTCAAGAGATACCTTATAATAGCGCTTCTTGTTATTGGAATATCCCTTCTTTTTAATCATTTGAAAGATAATGAACAAGTTTCAGATAATAACCTTGTTATCCATTTTTTCTTCCATCCCCAATGCCCCCATTGCCAGGAGCAGAAGCCTTTTAATGCATTTTTAATGGAAAAATACCCTTCTGTCGAGTTCATTCCTCATGATGTAACTAACTCCCGGGAAGCTGCTCTGCTGAATGAGTTTGCACAAAATTACAATGTTCCTAAAGAAAGGCTTGGCGTTCCTGCCACATTTTTCGGCCCTTACCGATTTATAGGGTTTGATTCCGCGGAAACAACGGGGAAAGAGATTGAGGCTGCCTTAAAAGCCCATATAACAGAACAAAATGAAACTGCCAGGGAACAGGAGGAAAAATCGGAATTTCAATCGGAAATAAACCTCCCTTTCATCGGAAAGGTAGATGTTTTGAATTACTCATTGCCCGCTTTGGCAGTTATTCTTGGTTTGGTCGACGGCTTCAACCCATGCGCAATGTGGGTTCTGGTTTATTTAATATCCCTTATAGCGGCAATCAGGGACAGGAGAAAAATATGGCTTTTGGTCGGGACTTTTGTCCTGGCTTCTGGAATTTTATATTTCTTGTTTATGACTGCATGGCTTAATGTTTTCCTGCTTATCGGGTATATGAGGCCTCTGACGATAATAATAGGGTTGGGCGCATTATACGTGGGCCTGACAAGCATCAGGGACTATGTAAAAACAAAAAACGCCCTTGTATGCGAGGTTACAGACGAGGCTTCAAAGGAAAAAACAATGTCAAGGATTGAAAGGATAGTAAAATCTCCTTTGACGTTAGCGACAATATTCGGAATAATCGCGTTGGCTTTTATTGTTAATTCAATAGAATTCGCATGCTCTTCGGCAATTCCCGCTGTCTTTACTTATGTTTTGTCTATAAGCAGCCTATCAACCCTGCAGTATTATGCATATATCCTCCTTTATGACCTGTTCTTCATGCTTGACGACCTTATTATTTTCAGCCTGGCTGCTTTTGCTGTAAACACAGCAATCGGCACAAAATACGCGAAATACTCAAAGCTTATTGGAGGCATTGTCCTGCTGATTCTTGGGCTATTGCTTGCCTTTGCGCCGCACTTGCTTGGATAAATCAGATTTTAAGGCTCAAATGTTGTTGCTTTAATGGTTTTATCTTAGCAATTTCAGCAATTTATCATGTATTTTTTTGTTGCTTGAGAGAAACCTGCCTTTCTCGGCTTTCCATTCCTTTCCATTAAAATCTGTCACCTTGCCATTTGCTTCCTCGACAATCAAGGCGCCTGCCGCCATATCCCAGGAATTTGTAAGCGCAGTTACATAAGCATCGGCAGAGCCTTTTGCAACAGCTGCAAAAGCGTAAACAGAGCTTCCAAGAACTCTGATATCATAAACAAGGCCTTTAAGCCTGTTAAGCATCTTCAGCTTTGTTTCAGGATTGTAGCGCAAAACCAAATCTGTGAGTATGAAGGATTTTTTTAATTCTTTTTTGCCTGAAACCCTTATTCTTTTTCCGTTCAGGAAAGCGCCTTTGCCTTTTTCAGCGATGTAAAGCTCGTCTAGGCATGGCAGGCTTATTGCGCCTAAAATCACTTTTCCATTATGCTCCAATGCAATTGAAACCCCAAACAAAGGGATTTTATTGATGTAGTTATGGGTTCCATCAAGGGGATCGATAAACCACCTGTAATCGGAATTTTTCCCTAGGCTTCCGGATTCCTCGGAAACAATGTCATGGCTCGGGAATTTTTTCCTTATAGCGGAAATAATGCACTTTTCGCTTTCCAGGTCGGCATTTGTGACATAGCTTAGCTTGTCTTTAACCCTTATGAATTTTATTTTGCCGTAATTGCTCATGAGGATTTTGCCTGATTGTAAAGATATTTTTGTTAGGAAGCTTTTCATATTATTAAAAAGCTCTTTGCATTTATTTAAACTTATTGATTTAATACAGAACCAGAAATAAATCTTAAAAGTCAGAGTTTTATTTGCCGACAGAAGCCATTTGCTGGCTGTAAACATTAACGACTTGAGGCTTTCGAGGCAAGAGCTTCTCTAGTTCAACTCTTCCACCATTAAACAACGGGTCATAGTATCTGCCAAATTCTGGCCGTACTTTTTTTGTCTCCCAATCATACCAAGGAAATTTGCTATACTTGGTAAACCTTTTCCTTGTGACTAAATCGATTGGCGCTAGGCCTACTTCAACATTACCTCCTCTTACCCAAATTGTGGATTCTAGATCATCTTGGCCTTCTCTGATTGCTCTGGCAAGAACTTTTCCTGTTTCAATGGCAAGTTCACGATCTTTTCTTAGGGAATATGGTCTATTGGGCTGCGTGAATGTTCTTAGTTCATATGTGAAGGTCATTGTATGCGCGCTAAGATTATGATAAGTTGCTAATTTTTCCTTAACTTCTGCTGCTAAAACCTCAGGGTGCTTCTTTTTGTGCCTATGTGGGTCGATGAGATTTTCAGAAATATGGTTTACTCCTTCTATCCTGGAGCCTTCTGGAATCACAATCATGGCTATTGGTCTTCCATATTTTTTCCGGTTCTCACTCTGCACTCTCCTTATATCATCTGCCATCTCATTTAACTTCCAAGCTGGCCTCCCATCCAATTCCCCTGCATAAACAAGATCGGCCCAGCCGTACCACCCAGCCCCAAATGCCACAAAATTTGTATCTTCTCCGAAATGTGTAACAATAACAGGAACGCCATTAGTCCATGCATCATGGTAAGCTTGAAGCATATTATTTGCAAGAAGGGAAACAGCGGCCACAAAGCCATTTGTTGTATCTGTGAATGGCGCCACATACCCGTTTACCCTTTCGCCATCAATTCCCCCAAGATCGCCGTCCATTGTCTTATTTGCAACAAGAACCTTGCACTTAGAGCCTCGCTCTTTTAGGTAATCGCCTAAGATTTTTAATTGCCTACCATGATCATCACCACCACATCCAACAAGCCAGTCCAAGTCTGCAGCCTCTACAAATTCATGCCCCTTTTCTATCTTCTTAGGAACTGGAACTATTGTCTCGGGAAATGTTAGGCTATACCTTGAAAATCCGAAAGATAAACCAGCTGTAACTTTTTGATTGGAATTAAGAAAACTCTCGAGTGTAAGAGGATAAACCCTCCCCGTCTCAAAAGCCTTAAAGCCCTCTTCTAAGCCAATGAATTCGTAATCACCGGTTCCCAGTTCTTTCATGAGCGCCCTAAATACTTCATTCTGCCTTAAAATATGCCCACCCAATCCGACAAACCCTATTTTCTCGACCATTTTTGTTTTTATAGCCCACCATCTAGCTTTTGATGATTATTTGTATTGAGAAGGAATAAGATTGTAGCCGAGGTATAATCTATAACTCTTTTCGTTTTCATTCGCCCACGAAACATTTCTATAACTATCTTTTATATAATTTATATAAATATTTTTCTATGATGGAGTAGATAATTGCTAGAAACATGCTTTTTTAAGATTTCTTTTAATCCTTTCATTAATATCTTCATCTGTAACATTAAACTCCTTCCCGGTTATCTGCTCATAAGCCATTATATACCTTTTTGCAGCCTCAATCTTGACATCATCTGGTATCTTTGGTATTTTTCCCTCGCCGACAAAGCCCCTGTCAGCAAGCCACGCCCTTACATACTCCTTGTCAAGCTTTACAGGCTCCATTCCTTCAGAAAAGAGCTTTTTATAGCTCTCCATTATCCAGAATCTTGAAGAATCAGGCGTATGCGCTTCGTCAATCAGGGTCAAATTTCCTTTTTCATCAAGCCCAAACTCGTATTTGGTATCAACAAGGATTAATCCGTTTTTCGCGCAAATTTCCGTGCCTCTTTTAAACAGGTTTAATGAAGCCTGCGCCATTTTCTCCCAGAGTTTTTTATCTACAAGCTTTCTTTTAAGTATTTCCTCTGCTGAAATTGACTCATCATGCAGCCCTTTCTCAGCCTTTGTTGAAGGTGTTATTATAGGCTCCTTGAATTTCTGGTTTTTTGCCATGCCATCTGGCAAAATATTGCCGCAAAAATTCCTGATGCCCTTTTGGTAAGTATACCATGCGGATGTTGTTGTGACACCAGTCAAATACCCTCTTACTACCATCTCAACAGGCAAAGGCCTGCATTCCCTGACAACCATAACATTTGGATCAGGGACTGAAATAACATGGTTTTGCACAATGTCCTTAGTCTTTTCGAACCAGAAAGCAGAAGTTTGGTTCAAAACTTGCCCCTTGAAGGGTATTGTAGTAAGAATGCGGTCAAATGCAGAAATCCTGTCAGTAACAACTATGATTCTTTTTCCATTAATGGTATAGTTATCCCTTACCTTGCCCTCGTATTTTTTGCCAATATTAAAATCGGTTTTTTCCAGGGTATTCTCTAACTGGTTTCTTATCTTTTCATCAGGAATCATTTTTAGTCATTGGTTTTTTATTATTTTTTTATTTTATTGCTTTATTTTCTTATTATTTTTATTGGTTTTTAGATTTTATTGGATTATTTTTCAATGATTTTTAAACATTAGGCTCACAAAAAGATTAACAATTATTTGTACAAGTGTTTGTGTTTTTAATTTTTTATTGTTTCCAATTATAAAATTTAAATTAAAAATATACTGGTAAATTATAAAGTGAATACACATTTCTGTGTTGAAATTTAGTTGTGCAGTTGCTGGAACTTTTCTTTAATCTATTTATTATACCCCTTGATTTTTTCAGCCATCTCTTTTCTATAATTAGTCAATTTCTGCTCATAGGCATTGCTGATGTTCAATATTTCTATTGCCGCCAGAGCAGCATTAGCGCCGTTGTTCAGGCCAACCCATAAGCCGTGATTGCTATGCTCTAATAAGTTCAATGCTGCCTCTGCCTTGTCATCCTTGTCAAGCAATAATGGGCAGTAAATAACCAGATTATCATTCTTTTGGACAGGCTCGTCAAAATACGTGAATTCTATGTTTATACTATTTGCATTGGGAGAGGTGGAAAACTTATGCGGCACTTCAAATTTTTTAAGGACATCTGTCGCTTTCCTGACAGCCTCTGTTTTTTGGTCCCCGATTATTGTTACAACATCATAACTCTTTAGCATGCATAGTGCATTTATTGCAGCAGTTTCAGACTGGTTCACTCCAACGGCCAATACAGGAATTCCCGGAGGCATCTGGACGATTGAAAGCAAAGCATCCAGGCCTTCATAGCTTCCATGGCACGGAACTCCAATTACAGGCCTCAGTGTTTTTGAGGCTATAACTCCGGGCAATGCAGCAGCAAGCCCTGCTCCTGAAATGATGACAGAATAATCCCCTTGTACTGTCTTTTCAACCTCATCTGGGGTTTTATGCGCCGAATAGATTTTAAAATCAAAGCTTATTTTATTTTTTTTCAGAATTTTAAGTAT
>JAGVXV010000045.1 GCA_018303625.1 Candidatus Woesearchaeota archaeon | reverse complement strand
CCAATTCAAAGCTGTCAAGCAAGGGCAACAATTCCGAAATAAGCTCTGCATTTGCGTATTTCATAAATTCCTGCCTTTCCTTTTCAAACCTTTTTTTGTAGTTTTCAAATTCCGCCTGCAGCCTCTGCAAAGTGTCTGTAAGCTCCGCAATAATCTCCCTGTCTGATTTTTTTTCGTGTTTTTTTTCTTTTTTAAGCTCTTTTTTTACTTCTTTCAATTCCTCTGCTGCCTTTTCTTTTGGTTCTTGCTCCATTTTTATCTTGTTTTATCTCGTTGACTTTAAATCAACAGAATTTAGGTAAAATCTACTTCTATTTAAATATTTCTATTCTAGAGTATATAAATTAGCAAAAGATTTATAAAGAAAAGAGCTTTAAGTTGGCGTATGTTCAGGCAAAGAATAACCATTATCAATATCAGCAAGCCAGTTGAAAAGAATGTCAACAGGGAACTGCAATGGCTAGCTACTTCTCTAGGATTATTTAACTTAAGGGACAAGGACAGAAGCCTGTTTAGAATTTTTATTGAGCTTTTAAAATCCGCCAAAACAGACAGGCCTATGTCAAGCGATGAACTTGCTTACAGGCTGCATCTAAGCAGGGGAACGGTAATACATCATGTAAACAAGCTGATGGAATCAGGCATCGCAATCCACTACAGGAAAAAATATGTCCTCAGGGTTGCTTCTCTGAAGGAGCTTGTTGAGGAAATGGAAAAGGACATGGCAAGGGCGTGCGAAAATCTTAAAGATGTTGCCGAGGAGATTGATGAGAAATTGGGGGTTTAGGCGTATTATTTTTTAAGCATTTCAAATTCTTCTAATGTTAAGCCAGCTTCTTTAATTATTCTAGTTAATGTTCCTTTCTTCATTTCAGAATGTAATGGGACAGTAATTTTAATTGTTTTTTCAATTGTGAATTTCTCTAACCTTACATGAGAGCCTTTTTGCCTAGTAGCAATGAATCCAGCTTTCTTTAAACGCTTAATTACTTCTAATCCAGAAATAATCGGAAGCTTCATATTGAAACTTTGACTTTTTCACCAGTATACTCAACCAATTCATTAGTATCAGGCTCTAAATATAATTCAATAGCCTCCTTAATATTCTTAATAGCTTCCTCTTTGGTCTCCCCTTGGGAAATACATCCAGGCAAAGAAGGGGCATATACAGTAAATCCGCCTTCTTCCTGCGGCTCTAAAACAATTGTTAATTTCATATTAAGAAATATGGCAAGCTTGTATTTAAATGTAACGCTTATTTTTATAGTGGTTTAATGTTGCTAAAGAGATTGATGAGAAAGTAGGGGATTGGTGTTACAGCTGAGGGCGAGAAACCGACAATAACTTTCTATCGTGTAGAATATATACTCCTCCAAATCTAGGATCGGAACGCACCATAGGAATGTCAGGCTTTCCCATATATTTTTGGGCTTCAGTTCCAACAATTATTCCAAAAGGGCTCATTACACGTCTAATCTCACCCACAAGTTCATTAATATACCTAACAGATAAATCTTCCTAACTCTCCTTCTATCATCTTTTAATATATCATCGTCTATTACTCCGAAAGATACCACTACTGCACTCGCATCATTCTCTTTTTTCAATACTGTTAATCCATCACTAGGGTAACGGTCATTTGCAGCAAAATATTCCCTGCAACTGTAATGGTCAGTTACAGGATTCTTTCCTGGACCAATTTCAATAACCCTATGACTATTTAAAGCCAAGAAATGAGGGCGTAAGTTTGGGCTTTGTAGGGCAACTTCTAAAAAAGAAACCTCGTCCTTATTTATCCAACAATCCTGAACTGCTTTAAGCTCCTCTTCTGTTAATCTTGGGATATCCATACGTTTTTTCTAGGGCATTCTACTATTTAAATCTTTCTATTTTTACCACTAGATAATAATAAATTTTAAGACTTAATTTCCAAAACCTTTAAATATAAGTTATACTTTTAAGTATAACTAGTTATACTAATAAGGTGATACATATGACTATGGCAGAAAGCAAGGTAAAGAAATGGGGAAACTCATTAGGGATAATAATCCCCAAAGATATTGTGAAAATTGAGGAAGTTAATGAAGGGGACATAATCAAAGTAGATATAATCAAAGAAAAAAAGATAAGCGGCTTTGGGATATTTAAAGGAGCACCTCCATATAAGGAAGAGGAAGAAGGGCATGAGGAATTCTGGTGATGGTTTACATAGTAGACACGCACAGTTGGATTGAATATTTTATAGGCTCCGAACAAGGCTCTGAACTAAACAAATTCTTGGAAAAAGGGGACAGCAAATTCATTACCATGGAATGCTGCCTTTCTGAAATCAAAAGCTTTTGTTTAAAAAACAATTTGGATTTCAATAAATCGCTTGATACAATAAGGGAGAATTCTTTTATATTGCCTGTATTGAGGGAGCATTGGCTTAATGCCGCTGCGATAAGGCTTGAAATGAGAAAAAAAATCAAAAATTTCGGGTTAATTGATGCAATCTTAGTGGCAAAGCAGCAGGAGCTTAAATGCAAAATCATAAGCGGCGACCCCCATTTCAAGGGCATGAAGAATGTTGTTTATATTGGGGCTTAAATACAAACCCCTTAAATATACACACATCAAAACTAATATGGCAAACAAAAACATATCAACAAAAAAGAAGCGCGGAATAATGGGATTTTTAGGTATTTTAAAAGCTCTTGGTTGGAATAAAAAAGAAAAGGCAATGAAAAACTTAAGAAATTCTTTAAATAAAAATTAAGATAGGTTTACAACGCCCAAAAAAGCAAAATATAAATATCACCTATTTCAGGTTTAATACTATGAAATGGTTAAAAGCTTTTGTTCTAAACAGCCTATTGCTGCTTTTGCTGCCTTTTGCAATGGCAGAAATAACTATTCAGGTGCCGGAAAAAGAGACTTATAATTTAGGCGATAAGATTGCTGCTTCGGTTTCCCTGCTTGAAAGCCAGAGCTACGACGGGTTTCTTAAGGTGGCAATAAACTGCGAGGGATATGTACTTCAATACTACACAACACCCTTAAGCTTAGAAGCAACTTTCAGGACGCAAGTCCAGGTTCCGGAATTAACTTTATTCACATCAATGAAAGGGCTCTGCAGCATAAACGCAGAATTTGAGGATATAAATGGCGACAAGATTTCAAAAGCCAGTTCAGAAAGCTTTTTTGTTACTGACGAGCTTAACATTTCAACAAGCAGCATAATAAGATCGCTGCCGTACGAAAAGATTACCCTGAAAGGCACTGTAGGCAAGATGGATGGCGAAAACCTGAAAGAAGGCAGCCTGAAAATATCATTCCTGAATAAGGATTATGGAACAAATGTTGATTTCGGGGATTTTGAATACAACTTAAGCGTAGAGGATTTGGATATAGGCAATTACCCAATTGTGATAGCGGTTGGGGATAAGTACAAGAATTACGCTGACACTCTTGTCCAACTTATTGTTCTGCCCATAGCCACAAGGGTAGAAAACAGGCTGGAAAGCGAAAAGGTAAGGCCGGGCAGCCTGTTAAAAGCCAAGATTATACTATATGACCATAAGGGGAGGGTCATGAACGGCACGCTTAATGTCGAACTGATAGACCCTAACGGCAAAAAACTGCTTAAGAAATATGTAAGCAGCCTGGACTCAGTCAACTATGAATTAACAAGTGACGCTTTGCCGGGATTGTACAAGATTATAAGCAAAATTGAGGACATAAATGAAGAAACCGGCTTTGAGGTTGAAACTGTAAAGCAGTTAAGCATGCATTATGAAAATGAGGCTGTTATTGTTGAGAACATAGGCAATGTTGACTATGATGATGAAACAACAATCATGCTGGAAAGCGACAATAAAAAGTACCTTATAAACAAAAAAATAGAATTAAAGCCAGGGGAAACATTAAGCATAGAGCTTTCAAAAGAGGTTCCTTATGGCTTCTATGACATTATCCTGCCACAAACGCAGGAGATTATGCAGCAAAGCCAGGAAGAAAATGCTACTGAACCGCAAGAAGAGGCAAATGTAATTAAAGCTGTTGAGATAAGCGATAAAAGGCCTGTTTATAAAAAGATTGGCTCAGGCTTGGGCATTGTCACAGGCTCTGTTGTAAGGGCAGGAGGCTATATTGCCTCAAGGCCTTTGCTGGCTTCGGTAATCCTGATTGTCATAGTTTTGTTGATAGTCGGCTATTATGGAAGGGGCTTTCTAATGGACAGGATAAAAGGAAGGAAAAGCCGGGATACAAGCCAGCTGTTCAAGGATTTCAAGTACAAAGAAGAAAAGGAAGAAAAATAGCTGATTTAACAAAAGGCCTTAGTTTATTGTAATTCATCAAGGAATTCCTGCGCTGTTTTGAACAAGCCTAAGGTCCCTTCTGCAGCACAATATGGGCATCTCCATGGAAGCCTTTCTTTCTCAAATTCAAAATTGCATTTAGTGCATTGGAATTTTGCCATTAAATGTCCCAATATAGCCCTATATACTCCAGAATATTTAAATTTTGCTGAAAAAAAGGTTTTATTTTGGCTTTTTTAATTTATTTTTTGTTTAATTCATATCAACCATACTTTTGAGTTCCTTTATTTATGGCAACTCTGGCTATTTCTTTATATCTTGAATCTTGGTCAGCAAGATATTGTTCAATGGTCATTGCGCCCAAAAATAATCTTCTGAAATGGTCTTGTAATTCCTTCATATTTTTTGGTTTAAAGGTAGTAGGATAATGGAATGAAAATAAGGCTTGAGGATTATGGGGATCTATTCCAAGTCCAAAATGGTCTATAATCTCTTTTATAGCTACTTGTTCTTCATAAGAATACGGCACTATTTTAAAATCCCAAAATCTAGGACTTATATGTCTTTTTATTATAATACTATCTCCTTTCAAAGATGGATCACCCCTATATTTTGAACTTCTTGTTCCAAAAATAAGAGTATATCCCCCAGGTCTACTAGGGATAGCTATTTCATAATCAAAAGACCTATAGAATTCCTCGGCTGATTTTGAAGAAAATCTTGGATCTGCCAGTATAACCTCCAACCCATCTTCATGATAGCCAGGATTTAGCTTAAAGGTAACCAGTTCCTTTTTAGTAGCACCTGGTATTTCTACTTTTCCTTGCAGAAATCTTGCAATATAACCTTTCAGGACATTGTCTACTTCATATTTGTCCCAGGATTTTGGACTTATTACTTTTTTGGGTTTATCCATAGTGATTAGTAAGAATCATTTCTTTATAAACTTTTCGTTTTTTTAACTACTTTTTAATAGTGAATTTTTAGAAATGATTAAGAGAGGTATTATGAAAAAACTACTTCGCTTTCCGGTCATGAGCGCTTAAGCTGGGCCTTATCTTTTCAGCGCCTTTGCCTTTATTCAGCAGGCCCCTGCTCTTTCTTGCTGCTGATGTCAAGCCCCTGAAAACCCTGCCCCGGTGCTGCTTTTCCGCAATCCAGCCCAGATTTTTATCTGCTAAAATCTGCGGATGCGCCTTATCTACTAAAATAATTTCATACCAATAGTGTTGGCCATCTTCTGCAGCATAATAGCTGTTAAGAACCTCGCAGTTTGGATATTTTTTTGCTGCCCTTTCCTCTGCAATCCATTGGTAGCTCTTGCCTACAACTTTTCTGCTTCCAAAGCGCTTGCTTCTTCTTCCTGCCCTTATTTTAGGCCTTTGCCTGCCTCCCCTATCAACGCGCTGCCTCACAACAACAAAGCCCTGCTTGGCCTTGTAGCCTAAAGAACGAGCCCTGTCAAGCCTTGTCGGCCTTTCAATCCTTATTGTCGCAGGCTCCTGGCGCCACTTGATAAGCCTTTCCTGCCATAAAGAACCGAGATTTTC
>JAGVXV010000053.1 GCA_018303625.1 Candidatus Woesearchaeota archaeon | reverse complement strand
TCAGCAGCTTTTGTAAACGGCTTAAAGGCAATTTCTGTTAATGGGAATGATGTAATGCTTTTGCCTGTATTGAAGTTTTCTTACTACAATATGATTGCAGGCAAGAAGATGGAAATTTTAAAATTGCTTTCAAAGCCTGGATGCTGCGCCTCTTTGGAGGAATTAAGCAAAAAGACAAAGATGTCATTGCCATTGATTTCCTACCATATCAATGGAAATTTGAAGTCAGAAGGCTTAAAGGGTATGGGCTTAATTGAAACAATGGAAAATAAAGGAAAAATAGCAATTAAATTGTCTACACTGGGAAGTATGCTAATTAAGGGGTATATTGGCTCTTAACCATTTTTAGTTAAATAAATTTTTGTTCGTTTAGTATGTCTCTATCTGGTATTTTGCTATTTTTCTCTCAAGAACAGCAGAGCCGATAATTGCCCATAATGTAGTAAACATAACAAGAAGCAATACTATTTCAGCAAGATTTGGAATATTAATTCCTGCTTCTATTGACAAGAAAGCAACTAATGTTGAAGTGAAACCGCTGGCTACAAGTGTAGTTATTACAGGAACTGAGTTTGCAAAACTCGGCTTTAAAAGTGCTAAGGTTTTTGCAGCTGCATACCTTGAAGTAACTTCTGCAACAACAATTATAAAAACAAAAAGAAGTATGTTCCATTTTATTACGCTAGTGTTGAATATCACTCCAAGAAATACAAAGAAGAGAGTTCGCATGATGAAAGTTATTTCTGTATTTATGCCCCTCACAATTGATATGTCTGCTTTTATTGGAATAAGAATCTTGCTGTAAGCTTTAAGTTTGCTGACTAAAGCAGAGTAATTGCCAAGTGCTAAGCTAAATATTAAGACAGCAATAGCACCATTAAACCCGAAAAATTCCACGCCATCAAAGATGATAAAAGCAATGCCCAAAGTGAAAACATAAGCAAGTTTGTTGCCATGTATATACCTCAAAAAAACATAAGCCCAAATTAAAGCAAAAGCTACTCCTAAAATGACAGAGATGACCAGTTCGTTGAATATCACCTTAAAAATAGAAACCTTGCCACTGTCTGATAAAACAAAGGAAATAAGTATGGACACAGCAGTTATCAGGGTTATGTCATTGACTATGGATTCAAGCACCAGCAAGGTCTTAGTGTTTTTCCCAACGCTGAGCTTCTCAACAAGATGGGTGATTGTTATTGTTGTTGTGCCGCTTCCAATTATGCCTAAGAAAATGCCATTTATCAAGGGCCAGCCAAAGAACAGCACAGTTACAGCAGAAACAATTGCAACTGTGCTTAGCATTACTAATATTGTAAAGATTAAAGCTGTGGGAGCGTTTTTCAAAGCTTTTGATATGTTTAAAGTCAAGCCGCTATCTAAAAGCACAACAACCAGCGCTAATGATATAAGGAATGAGGCGTTATCAATAAAAAATTTGCCAGAAACAACATTAAAAACAGGCCCTAAGAGTATACCAATAAGCATCAGGAACACAGACTCCGGAATCCTTGTTTTATTAAAGAAGAATTTGCCTATAAACCCGATAAGTATTACAATGCCCAAGATTAAAATGCCGTTGCCCATTGTAATCCATTAATCAGTTTTTATGGATTTAACTCTTTTCTTTGTAATGTAAAATAAAGCAATGCCAATTAATATAGACAGAAAGGCTATATTTGTTAATCCATCTTCAAAAAATTTTATCAGGATTAAGCCAGAGGCAATAAATGCGATTGCTGTCCTTAAGTATGCAAGCATGGTTCTCTCACTGGCTAGATGAGCTCTTTCTTCAGCCAATTTATTAATCCAATCCAGATTTTTTTGCATTGAAAATTGCCCTTATATTTGCTTTTTAAATATTTATTGGTTCTGTTAAATTTTATTAAACGCTTGTTATGAGATAGTGCTACGGCATTTTCAATGTTTTCTTTATAGCGTTTAACAAAGGCGACAACTAAAAGGATCTACGGCTTACTATCAAAGATAAGCGGTTTTCGAATTGCATTTAACAGTGGTTATGCGGCGTTTTCTGAAGGAAAAAATAGTTTAGTGCCAGCGAACTGCAAGAAAATCGTTATACAGGCATCTTCCACATAAAAATAATCAAGAGCGAGCAAAAGAGGGTTCCAAAGCCCGCTCCCGATTTGCTAAAAATTCGAGGTGTCAGTTGATTTACAGATAGGATGGTAGTGGTATTTATTAATCATTATGAACGGCAAATAAAGAACTAAGATTCATAAAGTTTATAAAGGGAAAAACGCTTTTTAAGCCATGGTATTTGAGAATATACCATACGGGCTTCCTTCTTATGTATTCAGCCCAAAATGGTTCTATGGCTTTGATTCTGTTATTGAGCTAATAGCGGTTATTGTCAGCATACTTCTTGTATACTATAGCTATAAATGCTTTAAATTAACGAAGGAAAACAAGTATTTGTATTTTAGCACTGCCTTTTTGTCCCTGACTTTTGCGTTTATTTCAAAAATCATTGGGGCTTTTGCAATCTACAAGCCGTCAATTACAAGAACCGCTCTTGGAAGCACAATTCATCAGGCATTCACCAGCTTGACCCCCTATGATATCAATGCAATAGCGTTTGTTGTGTATATTTTCTTCACCCTGCTTGCGTTTATGATATTGTTTTTAATAATCTCAAGGCTTACATGGAAGAACCAAAGAGTCATTATTCTTTTGCTTTATTTCGTGTTTATTGCAACATGGATTAGCATTGTGCATTACCAGCTGTTTTACCTTACATCATTTGCCCTTTTATTGCTCATAGCCTATTCATACTACAAAAATTATACGGAGGTAAGGAGCAACAAAGCATGGTTTGTGCTAATTGCCTTCAGCATACTTTTAATTTCCCAAGCCTTCTTTGTTTTTGTCATATACTCGAAAACTATTTATGTACTGGCTGAATTAATGCAATTGCTCGGCTTTGTGTACCTGCTGATACCATTCATACTGATATTTAAGAGGAAGCCGGGCAAGCATGCAAAATGATTGTAAAAAGGCGCGGAAAACTGGAGGTAATTGCCGATATTCTGAGATCAATCCAGGAAAAGGAAGGCAAAATCAAGCCTACCCATCTTCTTTATAAATCCAACTTATCCCATGCGAAATTAAAAGAGTATATTGATATGCTTATGGAAAAAGGCATGATTGGAGAGCAGTCAGTGAAAGGCAGGAAGATGTTCTTCATCAAGGAGCAGGGCTACAAGTTCTTGTCAGAGTTTGAAAGGATAAAGGAGTTTTCTGATAGTTTTGGGTTGTAAAAATTTGTCAAACAATTTACTGTGTGAAACTAAGTATGGGTCTTTATAATAACAGATAATTTTATAAGTTAAAGAGCATTTGCTTCTTTTATGGGGCTTAAAAAAATAAAAGATAATTTAGCAGACTTTATGAGTGAACACAAGGTTCCTTTGATTGCTGGAAGCCTGTTTTTTGTGATTGCTGCTGGACTACATGCAGGGTCTCAATATAAGGCTCTTAGTGGAATTAGACAAAATGCAGGGATTGAAGTGGCTTGTAAAGAAGCTAATGGAGTTCTGGGATCAGATGTTAATAACCCTCCGTATAATTTAGGCAGAGTTTCAGTAAATATAGGAAATTATCTATATAGAAGGTATAACTGCGATTAATTATTAATTTTTTTATATTTTTTAAAAGAAAAAAGAGTTCTCAGATAGCTTTGGGTTGTAGGTGTGAACAAAGTAAAAAATCAGGGACTTGCTTTAGTTTACTTCAATCCAAATTAAATTCTTTCAGAGCCTTATCAATCTCTTCACCCATTATATCAAATTTTCTGTTATCGAGGAAATCTTTTTGTTTTAGCTCTTTATGCAGTTTTATCTTTAACTGCTCTTTTATTTTTGGCTTGTCGTAATTGTTCCAATTTTGCTTTAAAAGAACCTTCTCCGCTTCCTTCATGATAACTTCAGCATCTTTAGCGTATTTATTGGCATAGAATTCATCCTTGTTGACTATAGAGCCTATCTTATGCCTTAATGCTTTTGTCATAAGATTAGTCAGTTCCTGCATATCCTTGCTCTTTCCCATTTCTGATTAATTTTTCAATAATATTTAATTTTAATTTTATTATTTTCCTTAAAATTTCAATTGAGCTTTTATCAATTTCCTCATTGTTTTTTATTTTTTTATAAAGTAAATCATTTATTGATGTTTTTAATTCGTCATTTATTGCATTCATTTCAAGGCTCTTGTTTTTTAAGAACCTTTCAATTGTTGCCAATCTTCTCAAGCTGTCAAAAAAACTTCTGCTGTTCAGCTTTATTTCCAGCAGATCATAGGGCATCATAAGCAGGAATCTTATATGCTTTTTGTCTATAACCCTTTCATCAGAGATTTTTATTGGCTTGCTGCATATAAAACTGCTGAACATCGCCATAGTTAAAGGACAAGATTTCAGCAAATGCCAAAATCTATTTTCTTCTATAGCAAGCACGTGGAATTTCAGGTTAAACTTTTCAATCAGCTTATTATAGGCTGCCTCTTCAAGATTTTCGCTTTTTTTATCCGTTATTGCCACTACATCAATGTCGTTATAGCCTATTTTTTCGGTTAAGAAAGAGCCTACAATAAAGATATAATTAATATCAGAGTTTTCATTTAAAAAAGAAAAAATGTCTTTTATTAAATTTTCCTTGAATTGGGACAATTTTTTTAGATTTTTTGAATAAAATAAACTAATTTGTTTCTTGATAAGCCTTACCTCTACCTCATCGCCGACTTCTATCAGGTTCTCCATATTTTTTGGTATATAAATCTGGTTGAACCTGCCGCCTTTTGACACTGTTTTGCTGAATTTAACTAGCATAGTACGTATTTAATACGTATTTATATATAAAGGTTTTGGTTTTTAAGGGTGTATTTAGAAGAAAAATGGCGTATAACGATGGTTATGCGACGTTTTTATTAAGAACCAACCTTAACTTTCTGAGAATTCTCAATCCTTCTATACAAATAAAAAATAATGCCTAAATAGGCAATGTAGCTTAAAACCTCGAGCAATGAGGGATTTCCGTTATAGCCAAACAATCCTTTCAAAAAGCTTCCTACCATGCCCTTTTCGTGCAATAAGGGATAAACGCCTTCAACTGCAACAGCAGGGTTTATGTTCCATAACTCCTTCGCTCCATATAAAATTACACCAGCTTCCTGCAGCTCATGTATCCCCTGCGCTACCAACCCGGCGGCAAACAAAATAAGCAGGATGCTGCTTATGTTAAAAAACTTCTTTAAATTGACTTTTCTTGTGCTGGTAAAAAACAAATAGCCAACCCCTATGGCAGTTAAAACCCCCAGCAAGCCTCCAACAAAATTAACTCCGGAGGCGTATTTCATCGCATTCAAAAAAATAACGGTCTCAACGCCTTCACGCAAAACAGCAATCAAAACCAAAAGAAACAATCCATAGGCATAAGTCATGTCAATTTCAGCCTTTTCAATCTCCACCGAAACCTTGCTTTCAATGTGCCTTGCAATGTGCTTCTGCCTCATCATCCATAATATCATTGTTGTAAGCAAAAAAGAGGCAAAAAGCATTGTAATGCCTTCAAAAATTTCCTCGGCGCGGCCTTCAAAGCCTCCTGCAAAAATCGTGAAAATAAACGCTGATAAAAGGCTGGCAAGAATGCCAAAGGCAATGCCATAATAAACTGTCTTCCTGTAATGGTGCTTATTGGTCTTTGTCAGGTAAGCCAGAACAATGCCCACTACCAAAGTTGCTTCCAAGGTTTCCCTTGATGTTACCAAAAAGCTTGCCAAAACCATTTTTAACTTATTAATAAGCTTGTTTTTGTGTTTTTCTGCTTTTTTACAGCCTGAGCAAAAAATGTGCCTATTGCATCAATAATCTGCCTTCTGTTGGATTTTCTCAATGCTTTTACCAAAGTATCCAGTGTAAAATA
>JAGVXV010000030.1 GCA_018303625.1 Candidatus Woesearchaeota archaeon | reverse complement strand
GAATTTTTCAAAGATTATGTACCTGCAGTATTCTAAAATTGGGTTTTCTTCAGTTATTTTTTCAGGGCAGTATGCCTTGTTTATTTTTGATTTTATTTCTGCTTCGCTGTCATTCATGAAAATGGCTGTTTCGGGCTTTGACTTTGACATTTTCAGCTCAATTGCCCTTTCAACAGCGTCTTTTTCCCTGCTTACAGGACTGGTTAAGCCCATCAGCATGTGATGGCTTACAATAACCGGCTTGTAGAATCCTATTTTTTCTCCAAGTTCTCTTGCAAGTATTGAAACCTTTCTTTGGTCCATGCCCAATTGGCAGATATCAACATTCAGATGGAAAATGTCAGCTGCCTGCATGCATGGGTAAAATATCTGGGATGCCTGCTGGATTTCCGCTTCTTTCCTTCCCATTATCTGCCCCGTTCTTATGATCCTGTTTACTGTTGAGTTTCTTGCTATCTGCATTACCTTTTTCCAGTATTCTTCTTCCTTGATTAACTCATTTGCCCATACAAACTCAACCTTGCTCAGTTCCATTCCCGAAGCTTTCCACACTTCAATCATGTATTTTCCTGCTGCCTGTATTTTTTCCAGGTCACCGTTAAACTTGTTGTTTGCCCATGCGTGCCAGTCCGCAACAAGCATTTTGAATTTAATGCCAGCCTTAACCATCTTGTTTATGTTTACGGCCCTTAGAATTCCCTGCGCTATGTGAATTTTTCCGCTTGGCTCAAAGCCGTCATAGGCAACAATGTTCTTTTTTGTTTCAAGAAGCTGCTTTAGCTCTTCTTCTGTCACTATTTCTTCGCCTACCTGTTTTATGAGCCCAAGCTTTTGTGGAATGTCCATATGATGTTTAATTTTTATTGGATATTTAAAGTTTTGGGAAAGAATTTCCTCTTCAAATAACATCAACATCCCTTAAGCAGTTTAATATCAGCTCCTGGCAGCTTTTGAGCATTTGCTGCAGGGATTGGTCTTTAGTCGCCTGCTTTATCTGGTTGATCCTGTCCAATAACTGCCTGAAGAACCTTATTAAATCCCCTTCCAGCATGTTTGTGTTTTCTAATATATCAAATATGGTTTTGTTATGGTAGCATGGATGCACCAAAGCAGTCAGGCAATCAAGATTCCTGAATCTAGGCTCCTTGTTAAGATACGTATTTTCCCTTATGGCTTTCTTCAGATCGTTAAGGAACCTTGATTGGTATTCCCTGTAGAACTCTGTCTTTTCCCTGGATTCATAGCAAAGGCCAGCGAGGAGCATAAGAATCTGATATTCGTTCAGACCGAGGTAGAAATCAGTTGCGAAAAGCTCCCCCGTCAGTATCTCGTCCGAGTATATCATGGAGGAAAATTCCCCCTTGTCTGTCAATTTATTTTCCCCGAGGTAATCAAGCTTTACCAGTTTCTTCTTTATTTTTTCAAAGCTGTAAAAGAAAATATTTTTCTCAATTTTATCAAATTGCTTTCCGAACTTCTGGAAAGTATGGAAATTATTCCTCAGGATTGTGCCAATCTCCTGCTTGTCGTGGCCCTTAATCAGGTTGAGCGCTGTATTTACAGACAATCTGAACTGGGACTTTATAGGATCTTTGTCAATGTCAGTAATCTTCTTAATTGCACTGTAATCAAAATCCCTCCTGTCTATCATTGCATATGCAAAGCCTTCTTTATCAATTCCTCTCCTGCCAGCCCTGCCTGCAATCTGGAAGTACTCTTTGGAGTTAAGAAAGCGAAAATTAGCCCCGTCAAATTTTCTTAATGACTCAAAGCATACTGTCTTGGCCGGCATGTTTATTCCCACTGCAAAAGTTTCTGTAGTGTATAAGACTTTGATCAGGCCTTTTCCAAAAAGCTCCTCAACAAGCTCCTTGATTATCGGCATTAATCCGGCATGATGGAAAGCTATGCCATAGGGCAAGGTCCTCATCAGCAGCCTTGAAGATTCCAGCTCTTTTATCTCTTTTACGGAATTCTCAAGTTTTTTCCTCACAAAGGAACTTATTTCCGGGTTTGTTTCAAATAAATTTGCTTTCATCAGCTCAAAAGCGCTGTCCTGGCATTTTTTCCTTGAGAAATTAAAAAATAAGCATGGAAGGTTCTCTTTTATCTCCTTTATCAGGGCTATGTGGGAAGGGGCTTTTAGCCTCGGGCTTCTGAAGCGCCTTCTTCCCATTATATAATTATAATCAGGAATGCCTGCAACTTCCCTTATACCCTCCAGTGTTGTTATGCCGAGCTCCGAATCAAAGAATCTCTTTTCCAAAGGAACTTCCCTCTCATTATGCACAATGACTTCCACTTTATGCTTTTTTATGGATTCTATCCAGGATGCAAATTCCATGGCGTTGGGAATTGTTGCCGAGAGGCAAAGGAACCTTACATTGCTTTTTGAGAAAATTATGGACTCTTCCCATACATAGCCGCGCTCTATATCATTAATGTAGTGTATCTCGTCAAATATGACATAGGATATATTGTCCATAATACGATCCTTGCTCAGGGCCATGTTCCTGTATATCTCGGTAGTCATTATCAATATAGGCGCTGACTGGTTCTTTACTATGTCCCCTGTTAACAGCCCAATCTTCTCTTTTCCGAATTCTTTACAAAAATCCTTGTATTTCTGGTTGGACAATGCTTTTATCGGGGCAGTGTAAATCACCCTTATGCCCTTATGAAGGTCTTTATTGATTATGTAATCAGCTATCAGCGTTTTTCCTGAGCCAGTAGGGGCGGAAACTACAACAGAATGATTGTTTTCTATTGCTTCAATTGCCTGTATCTGAAACTCGTCTAAAGTAAGGTTCTTGTACTTCATAAAATAAAGAACTCCTGCTTATTTATTAAAATTACCTATAGGGGATATCCTCTGGATCAAAGCCTCTTTGTTCCGAAATCCCTATCTCTTGCTCTTCGCGCCTATGCCTTTAGTCATGCGGCGGCTCCTGTTGTATCTCCAGAACAGCCCGATATTCCTCTCATCTTCCTGCCTCTGCTTCTGCTGCTCCGGCGTTATATCGGGAGTGGTAAAGGTCATGATTGAAGGCTTCTCTTTCCTGAGCTTGGCATACCTTTCCCTCTTCGGGTTTACCTTCTTCTTCTTGTTTTTGTTTTTCTTTCCCATAGATGCAGCTATTCTGAGCATATTTATAAACTTTTACTTGGAAAATGCCACCACTTTATTCATTCTGGATGATTTTTAAGATAATCTTCTTTTCATTCAGGAATTTTTTATAATCCTTAAAATTGCTGAAAGCCCTTAAAAAAACCAGCCTTTTATTCCTGTCAACAGCATAAACATAGTGCGTTTTTCCTTTTATAGCCCTGAATATGTGGTTGCCATCAATAGTCTCTTCAAACTTATGAAGCCTTGTGAAGTGCTCATGCTGGCAGCCGGCTACCAGGCCAATGTCAAAATCAGGGGCATCCCTCAGGAAATGCTTTGAAATAATTACCTCTTTTATACTGGACCTTAGCTGCTCAAAGTGGTCATTGCAGTTCAGGCATTTTACCTTCTTGAATTCCATATACAATCATCCTTTATATTTCTTCATGAGCCAAAAGGCAACAGCTGAAAGCGGCAAAAGAATTAAAAAATGAATCACTAAAAACAGCAGCACAAAATCTTTCGGATAACCCTCGAGGTAATACCTGGCCTGGAGCAAAATGCTGACTGTGGCTGAAAAGGCCAAGGATTTTATCCATAATTTTTGTTTTCTGGCTATAATGAAAGCTGCAAATCCTATAACAGTGCCGAAAATAACCTTGTTCCTGAAATAATAGCTCGGGACATAATATTCCTCGCTTAACTTATGAAATAAAAAATCAATAAATGTGAAAATAATGATTATGGCAAGTATAGCGAAGAAAACTAAAATCAAATTTTTCCAATTTGGAAGTTTCTTTTTTTCTTTTTTCATCTCATTATGCTTATCGGTGTAATTTAGTTATAATTCTTTGTTTTCCTTATTCCATCCGCAGAACTTGCAGTCATCATTCGCTTCAGGAATTTTCTCTTTCAGCACTCTTAAAGCTTCTTTAAATATCTTTTCGGCGTTTTTTACGCTTATTTCCATCTTTATAAGGTCTGTGTTGAAAACAACATCACCATTGCTATTGACCTTATCTGGATGGTAGAATAATAAGTAGGCATAATCTTCTGTCTCGCGATTATTTTTTCTCAATAATAAGTTGTATATATTTAACTGGTTTTGGTAATGAGATGCTGTGTCCTCTTTCAATGGAAAGCCTCTTGTCTTGTAGTCCAAAACAATCAGTTTTTTCCCTTTTTTTAGGATATTGTCTATAGCACCCCTGAATATGTTTTTTTCCTTGTCTTCCCATATTATGCCTTTTCTGTTGTTTCTCCATTCTTCCAATAATTCCCTGTTGTCAAAGAGCTTAACATCATCAATATCCTTCAATTCTGGAGGCAATTTGCCCTTTTCCATAAAAGAATCAAAATGAGTTTTCAGGATTTTGTCCATTCCGCTTGGCAATGATGGAAAGATGCCTTCAGGCCTCTTAATGCCTTTATTATGCTGCAGCCAGAAGCACCTCTGGCATTCTTCCAATAAAGACATTCCTGTTGCTGAGAATTTGTATGGTGGCATTTTTTTAAACAACCTTTGTATCTTTCAAAGCATCATTGACTAAGCCTTCCACTAAATCCAAATCAATATTTTCATAGCCTTTTGATATCCTCTGCATCAGCTCATTTTTGACTTTATTTGTTATCCTGCTTTTAATATATTCGATATCTTTATCCGGCAGGGAAGCGTTTACAGGGTTTATCTTTTCCCTGTATTTTTTGGCTATCTCAAGGCTTGTTGACAATTCCTTGTTATATCTGCCAGCCAGTTCCTTATCCTCAGTAGCTTTTTCCAGGATTTTATGCATTACTGAATTTGAAATGTTCCCTATGAACAAGTCAATTAATCTTTTCCTGTTTTGGGCCATTTATGCTCTCCATTACCATATCAAATGTCTTTTTATAAACATTTTTGTAATTCTTCAAAAAATTGTTTTTGTCCAATATATTCTGCTTTATATCATTAATATCCCTTAAATCAAAGATTCTTATAATCTCTTTATCCACTTTTTCCTTATCAATTTTTTTATTCTGGAGGAATAAAGAAATGGCAACCATATTCCTGGTGAGGTAGTATTTTTCCTCCCCATTCAGCAAGCCAAAATTGTCAATCAGGCTCTTGCTTTTTAAGAGGTGCAGATCCAGCAGCTTGTAATTTATCTTATTTTTTGTTTTGTAGATAAACCTTTTTTTTGCAATGCACCTGCTTAGCATCATTTGATATATAGGATCTGTTTCAAGGCCCTTAATTAACGCTTTATCGTCCAACAGGATAATGTGTGTTTTGATTTTTATTGAATCTTCTATGCTTTTCCTTGCATATTCCTCATCTGCCTTTCCTTCGCTGATTATCATGACATCAATATCGTTAAAATTAAACCCCTTTTCCAGGAAAGAGCCCGTTATTATTATGTTCTCATTTTCAGTTATTTTGTCAATAATGCTTATAATTTCTTCCGCTATCTCCAGCTTTACAGGCTCTATGCTCTTTATGTTGTAAAGATACGGCTTTTCAACAGTTTTTTTCCCCTCCAAAGGCCTGATAATGACATAGCTGCCAGCGCTGAAGCCTATTCTGTTCTTCGGGATATACACCTGGTCCATTTTGCTCCCCTTGCTTATCTTTGCTATTAATTCCATATTACGTAATATTACGTAATTATATTTAAATCTTGCGGTTTTTGGCAGGGTTTTATGCTTGCCTGAGTTTTATGTAGTTTTTGGAAAAAGAGAAAAGTTCGCATAACGTCAGGGTTCCTTGTTATACGCCCCGACGACTGAAAGGAGGAGAGCGCAGCGTGGCACGAAGCGTAGCGGAGTGAGTCAAATTTGAATTTTTCTATTCTTAAAGAAAAGGGGATTTTTCGAGTTACTTATCTAGAATATTCCATTCCGGATTCCAAACAATTTCCCACAAGTGACCATCGGGGTCTTGGAAATAACCTGCATAACCGCCCCAGAATGTGTCTTGGGCAGGTTTGATTATATTTGCACCAGCTTTTTTTGCTTGCTCCATGACATCATTAACTTCTTTTCTGCTATTTACGTTATGCCCTATTGTA
>JAGVXV010000039.1 GCA_018303625.1 Candidatus Woesearchaeota archaeon | reverse complement strand
AACAGAGAGCGGAAATTTCTTGGTGGATAATGGCAGAGAAACTTTTATAGTAAAATCAGATTACGCTTTAGTTGAAGATAAACTATTTGTTTCTTTAATGAATTAATTATTAATTAATTTAACTTATGGTATGTTGTATGAAGCAGTAACTGTACCACTATTACCATTAGCATCTGTCCAAGAAAAAATATACTCTACTTTATTGGGATGGTAGGGAGTATTAAACCAGCCGCTTCTTGTTTTTTGTCCATTTGCAGAAATAGTTCCAAATGCTGTAGTGCCTGTCTGACAACCTTCAGATTGAAAGCATCTTTGATAGGTTGGTTGTATTGTTGCTGTAACTCCATTAGACTCAGAAATCGTCATATCAAAATTGTACTTAACATCACTCCCTCCTAGGTCTTCAGTACTAGTAACAACTAAACTCGCACTCAAACTCGCCTGACAACTCTTCGTCCCTGTCGCTGCCCTTGTATTTCCGCAGTTGCTTGTTTGTGTAAATGATTGCCCTGAGCATACTGTTGAAGTGTCTGGGCTCCATGAAGTGTCTTGGCATACTGCAACGCACTGCCCGTTGCTTTGGCAGTTTTGCCCTGAAGGGCATCCGCAAGCATTGCAGTTATTAGCCAGATTCAGATTATTGTCACAGAACAAAGGTCTTGTTGAGGAGCATTGGTTTCTTAAAGTTCCATCAGAGCAGACAATTGTATTGCAGTTTCCATTCTCGCACGCTTGGTTTGCATTGTTGCACTGCTGCTGCACTGGCTGCGTTGCTGAAGAAACGCAGACATTGGCTGCGCAATAGCCATCCCTATAATCCCTTACCACATTATTTCCAGAGCAATAATTCGCGGAAGAAAAGCCGTCCTGCGAATTGCAATTCGCGCAATTGGGATAAAAGCCGCAGCTTGCATCAGTTCCTGCGCACCCAACTTCTTCTATATCAACATCATAGATTTTGACAAAAACAGCCCTTCTGCCGTCATTGCCGGCTATTTTGACTTTATCAACAAATTCATTGTTAAAGGTTAAAGTATCTTTGTATTTAGGGTATGGAATTCCGCACCACCAATACTCTTGCACATCTCTTTCTTTCTTTTGGCTGCCAGCCTTTAAGACGCACTTATCTCCTCCTCCATTCCTTCTGCAGCACCATTCAACCTCAATCTTGTTTACATATTTGTTGACAGGCACTTCAACCCATCTTTCTTCTGCTGGCAAATCCAAGCATGAAGCCTGCCCGTTGAAATCTCCGCATGCATAGCCTTCTGCAATTCCAGGCTCATAGACAGCCTGCAAAACAGCGTTAAACCTGCCAGCAGCTGTTAAAGTTCCATCACTAGCCTGAACAACAACCTCAGAAACTCCGTTCTCGTTTTTCTTAACTTCGCAATCCACCTTATTCCCGGACACTAAGCAAGAAACCAAGTCAGGATTTGACTGGGAAACTATTGAAAAGGCAAGGTTGCTTGTGTCAAAGTCATTGGCATAGTCTCGCAAATCAAGCAAATTATTATAATTCAATTGCGAAGCCTGCAAAATCTTGTCAGGAATTGGAGAAAATGATGGCGCATCATTGATGTTTCTTACTGTTGCCTTGACATTTTTATTCACACTTTCAACGCCATCTGATAAAACAAACCTTATTGTTTCCTCCCCGGAAAAATTTGGATTGGGCGTTAAAGCCAAAATATTGCCATTAATCTGCGCATTAATATTAGCGCTTCCCTGAACTTGGAAACTTAAAGCAGTGCCGTCAATATCTATAAACTGGCTTAAATCCAATGTAAAAACAGTATCCTCGTCAAAGATTATTTCAGGAAGATTGGCATCAGGAGGGTCATTAACCGGCTTTACAGTAACACTCATTGAGTCAGAATCAGAATTGCCGTCAGGATCAGCAACAGTAAATGTCACCTGCTCATTGCCATTCCAGTTTGCAGCAGCGCCAAGCCTGACTCTTTTGTTTCTGCCTATATCAACATTTACCTTGTTATTGCCGCTGTAGCTCCAAACCAATTCCTTGTCAGCATTATTTGGATCTTTTACATAACTATCCAGGTCAAAAGCCCTGTAATTGTCATCCTCATCAAACTCAACATCCGGCAAATTGCTTATAACAGGCGGCCCAGCCTCGGTTTCTCCGCTTAGTGCGAGCTCTGCAATTCCCAAACCCTCTATCGCCTGTTTGCATTCCTCGGAAAGCTGCTTTTTCAGCTTATAGCCGATAACTGTTTCATCCGCAACAGCGTCAAACTGCCACATTATCAAAGGATCGGCCTTGATAACAACATCGCCTTCAATGGTTTCGGCAAGGTAGGCATTTAAATCTTCAACACATTCCTTCGGTATAAACTCAAAGAACCTGAAATTTTTCAGCTCAGTGCCTTCTTTAGGCTTGATAATGATTTCAACATTTGTAATGCCCGTATCAGCGCAATAACTATACCTTCTAAACAAATTGACTTTTTTTATTGTATCCCTGAAATCCTCAATTTCCTGCTGGACATCGCTTGGGCAATTTTCGCAGTTTGGCAGACTGGTAAATTCAGCCAGCACTTTCCTTGCGTCTTCCTCGCTTACATTTATCGGTATGTCTGTGCATTCAAGCTGCATGCATCCTGGTATAAGCTTTACCTTGTTGCCCGCGCCTTCAATAAAGAAATTTATCCTGTCTGCGCCTGGCCTCAGGCATGCATGGTAAGGGTATGAAAACTCAAGGTTCCCGGCATAAAACGAGTCAAGCACTTTGTTGCCTTTTGCCACAAAGACGTTTTTTTGCGCCTTGTCTTTCACGCTGTCCTTTATTACAGGCAGCCTGCTGAAAACATTCAATGGAATCTCTTTTTCTAGGTCAAGGAAGAATATTTCATCGGCGTTGCAGGGCGCGCTGAATGTTTTCTGCTCAACAGAGCCGAACTTGACTTCCTTGTCAAGATTGCTCAGCTCAATTTTAAACTTTGTTATCTCGGCCTGGCACATCCTCTCCCTTACCATCAAAAATGACTTGTAGCCGAAAATCATGATGGCAATTGCGACTAAAGCGATTAAGGCGTACTTTATAACCTCGCCTGCCTGCCCTCTTTTTTTCATTAGCCTGTTTTTTCTTTATTTGGTTTATATATTTTTTGTGTTTATGGGGTTAATGCGCATTTAAATTAAATTTCAATGGTTGAAACATCCCTTCCCAATTTAAATAAAATATTTAAATAATGCAAAATAAAGCCAAAATAATGGCAAAGCTAGTCTTGGATTTAAAAAAGTCCGTTGCCCAAAATGCCGGCATTTACTTTGAAAAGGCAAAGAAGACAAAGAAAAAGCTCCAGGGCGCTGAGGAAGCCTTGAGCCGCAGCCTCGAGAAATTAAGGCAATTGGAGAAAAAAAAGGAAGAATTCGAGCTAAAGGAGAAGGAAAAGGAGACATTAAGGGAAAGGAAAAAGGAATGGTATGAAAAGTTCCGCTGGTTTCTAAGCTCGGACAATTTCCTGGTTATAGGCGGCAGGGATGCAACTTCAAATGAAGTCCTTATCAAGAAGCACACTGACAAGAATGACCTTGTTTTGCATACGGACATGGCAGGCAGCCCTTTTTTCGTAATTAAAGCCGAAAATAAGGAAATACCCGAATCGACAATAAAAGAAGCAGCAGATGCTGTATGCACTTTTTCCAGGGCATTCAAGCTTGGAATCCAAAACACGCCTGTTTTTTATGTCACTCCAGAGCAGGTCAGCAAAAAGACAAAGGCAGGCGAATACATGGGAAAAGGCGCCTTTATGATTTACGGAAAAACAAATTACATAGAAAACAAGATTAACCTTGCAGTTGGCATAAAGGAAAATGCAATCATGGCTGGCCCTTTGGAAGCGATAAAAAAGCATTGCGAGAAATTTGTTGTTTTGCAGCAGGGCAATTTAAAGCCAAGTGATGCCGCAAAGAAAATCAGGGCAAAGATAAGTGGCACCATAGACGAGATAGTTAGGGCTTTGCCTGCAGGAAGCTTTGAGATTAAAAAATAAAATGCAGCTAAAAGTAATCCAGCCGGAGCCGAAATTCTCATGCAGCCAGTGCGGCAGCTGCTGCAGTAAGATAAGGGGAATGATGCCTCGCGAAGATAAGGAATTTCTTGAAAAGATGGCTTATGGAAAAATGCCTTTAATTCAATTAGTCCCTTTGGAGCAGATGACATTCCCGTTGTACGACTGGGAAGCCAAAAGATTTAAGAAATGGCAGCATGAAGCTGGCATTGACGGAAAAATAAAGCCTTCAAGGGCGATTCTTGATTTGAACACAAACACTGCGATAATTGTGACTTATTTTATGGATTCTGATGCATGCCCATTCCTTAAGGACAATAAATGCTCTATTTATTATACAAAAAGGGCTTATGTATGCAGGCTTTTCCCATTCAACAGGGGGCCTTTTCTGGATACCGGGGAAAAAGCATCAAAAGAAAATATGTTTGGAACCTGCGGCGCAATGGAAAGCGTAATGCCGCATATTCCGGAAAATTATACTGATATGGTTAAATTCCTGAATGGGGCTTTTCCTGATGGAAGCTTTGGCAATGCAGTCCAGCACGACATTGTGATTGAATGGGTCAATAAGACGATTGTCGCCCTGATAAAAAAAAGGCTGATAAGGCCTGCCATGAATTACCCGTACGATTTCCTGGTGAAAAGAATCAGCAATGCGGAAAAAATTGATTTCACCGACTTTCTGGTTAAGAGCAATTATTTTTCCTCAGGAGAAATGGAAAATTTAATAAAAAGGTTTGACAATAACTCAGACGCAAAAGAGAAGATTGAGGAATTTATCAAAAATAATTGAAAATGATAACTTCGCAGGAAATGAGGCAGCTTGAGGACAATTGCGGCATTCCAAAGCAGGTTATAATGGAAAATGCTGGCAGGGGAGTTGCAGATATTCTGAGGAAAAAATTTGACATACTCAACAAGCAAATACTTATTGTCGCATATCACGGCAATAATGGCGGCGACGGCTTTGTCGCTGCAAGGCATTTATGCGACGAGGCAGAGATTGATGTGCTTTTTATTGGCGATGAGGAAAATCTGAAAAACGGGGCTTTGCTCAATTTCAAAAAAATAGAAAACAACGAGAAAATACAGATTTTGGATCTGGAAGCCGTGGATTTTTCAGATTATGACATCATCATAGATGCGATTTTCGGGACTGGAATCCGGGGAGAAATCAAAGACCCTTTGGCTACCTTAATAACGAACCTCAACAAGGCCAAGGCATTCAAAGTTTCTGTTGACATCCCATCCGGCGTAAATCCTGATACGGGGGAAAAGGCAAATGTTTCTTTTGAGCCAGACTTGATAATAACGATGCATGACATAAAAAAGGGCTTGGAAAATTTTAAGGATAAGACTGTTGTCGTTGATATCGGGATTAAAAAAGATGCAAAAGAATAAGAAAAAAGATGTTCAATTCTGCCCTAAATGCGGCAGCACTAAAATTAGGGACTCCAACCTTTTGCCATTAGGCGACCCACTTCAAAGAATGGGTTTTTTAGGCTGGGACTGCCTCAATTGCGGCTATACTGGAAAGGATTTTTTCATTGTATCTGAGGAAGAATACAAAAAAATTTCTAAGAAATGGTTTATCAATAAATAAAAAACAAATAATTTAAATAATATAATTCTTTAAACAATATTATGAACTTCATCTCAAAAAAAGGCATTAAGCTGCCAATAAGGAAAAAAAGCAGCAAAAAGGGGGATAATGGCAGGGTTCTGGCAATAGGGGGAAGCAGGGAATACATTGGTGCGGTTGCATTGGCAGGATTGGCTGCTTTGCGCTCCGGCTGTGACTGGGTTACAATAGCAGCGCCTGAAAAAGTTGCATGGGCAGTTAATGCTCTATCAGCAGATTTAGTTGCAATTAAACTGAAAGGAGATTATTTTTCCTTAAAACATTATAAAGAATTAAAAAAATTAATTGAAAAGCATGATGTTTTATTGATTGGAAATGGAATGGGCTTGAAAAAAGAGACAAAATCACTAATAAAAACAATAATTAAAAATAATAAACTAAAGGTTATTGATGCAGATGCAATAAAATCTTTAGCAATGAATGAGTTGGAAAATTCAATAATAACCCCTCACATAAAAGAATTAGAGATTTTCTTAAAAAATTCAAAAATAAATAATTCAACAATTAAAAAAACAATTAATGAAAAAAAGATTGAGAAAAAAGCAACATTGATTAAAAAAACAATAATTAATAAAAATAAAAAAAATAATTTCTTTGAAAAAAATAATATAATCCTGTTGAAAGGGCCTATTGATATAATAATCTCAAAAAATAAAATTTTCTATAACAAAACAGGCAATGCGGGCATGACAAAAGCAGGCACAGGGGATGTTCTTGCAGGATTGTGCGCCGGTTTTTTGGCGCAGAGCAAGGACTTGGAGCAAAGCGCAGTCAATGCAGCTTATTTTAACGGGCTT
>JAGVXV010000031.1 GCA_018303625.1 Candidatus Woesearchaeota archaeon | reverse complement strand
AGGGATTACTTCAATGCATGGCTTAATTGCGCATGGCAGGGGCGAAGCATTTGATTACCTGCTTGGCGAGAAAACAAACAGTTTTGCAAAAAAATCAATCGGGGCCGCGGCAGCTATGCTTTTATTGGCGGAAAAGCCGGTTATAAGCGTGAATGGAAATACGGCTGCATTAGTTCCAAAAGAAATTGTAAAATTATCAGAAACAATACCTGCAAAACTGGAAGTAAATATATTTCATCCCTCAAAAAAAAGGGAATTGAAGATAAAAGAACACTTAATAAAAAACGGCGCAAAAGGGAAAAAATATAAAATAAAATTTTTGGAATCAAACAGGAAATATGCAAATCCGGACGGAATTCTAAAGGCAGACGTTGTTTTTGTCCCTTTGGAAGATGGGGACAGGGCAGAGGCTTTAGTTAAAAACGGGAAAAAGGTTATTACAATTGATTTAAACCCCTTATCCAGGACTTCACGGAAAGCAACAATAACAATTGCCGATAACATAATCAGGGCGGTTCCATTATTAATAAAAACAATAAAAGAATATAAAAAATACAATAAGAGTAAATTAATAAAAATAATAAAAAAATATGACAATGAAAAAATGCTGAAAGCGGCTCTTGCTGGAATCAGGCCTTAGAAGACGCTGCTTTTTTCTTGGATCTTGAGTAAGCAATGGTAATGAAAACAAATCCCCATACTGTAAGGGCCAATACAGGCAATTCTGTAAAAAATGAAAGCATAGCGTACTTAAATGGGCTTTTAAGCATATATGTGGAAATTGCCTCGCTTGACGGAAGCCCGGTTACTGAAAACATTATTGCCAATACTATAAGCGCTGCCGCAATCCCGAACAAAATGACTATGCAAAGCAATGCCAGGCTGTGCAGCTTGTTGCTCCTGAAGTGCCTGAAAGACTGCTTAATGGTTTCAAGCGTGCCAAGCTCTTCCAGGGAGAGCAGCGGAACAACATATATGGTGGACATTACCAGTATAACGAGGCCCACAATCAATGCTGCGACAAGCAATAGAACCAGCAGGCCGCTGAATGCCGAAAGAAAAATGCCGCTGATTACCGACAAAATCATGAATGCAACCATGAACCCTACGAAAACCAGAAACAGTAGCAAGCTTACCAGGAAAAATCTCATACCTTTTCTCTTGGCATTTTTAAAACCTGCAGCAAGGTCGGTCCTGCCTTTGCTTACAAGCTGGCCTATCAGCCCAAATGTCCAGCCGTACATTAAATAGCCTATTATTAAGAGGGCAATATAGGAAAAGACAACGAGCAAAAGAAATCCGGGATTTGCCAGCAGGTAGGCGATATTAAAGCTGCTGTCAGGGCCTATAATCTTGAAATACATAGGATAAAGCAGCAGCCCAAGAATACTGCTCAGCAGCAGCGGAACAAAAACAGACGGGTTATTGAAAACCAGCCTAAATGAGTCGCTTATTGCCTTGCTGTACTGAAAGCCAGCCATAAGCCTTCTTTGGTTAGTTAATATTTAAACTTATTTATTATATGAGGAAGTATCTCCCTCAAGTCCTTTTTCTCAATTACAACATCAGCGGCCTTTTTTACCTCCTCATGCTGGCAGTTGAATGCTATGCCCAGCCCGGCTTCCTCCATTACCTTTATGTCATTCAGGTAATCCCCTACAAAAACGCATTCTTTTAAGCTAATTTTTTCCCTTTTTGCAATCATTTTCAGGGCATCTGCCTTTTTTTCAATGTCAAATTCAGTAGCCTCGACCTTTGCAATTTTCCCGTTTTCATCAAAATAAATCCTGCTCAAAAAGACATCATCAAAAAATTCATTGTAGTTCGGGATGAATTTCTCGAGGACAATGTTCAGGGAGCCTGAGATTATTGCAAGCTTCAGGCCATTTTTCTTCAATTCTTTTAATGTTTCCAAAGCCCCTGGCATTAATCTTAAGCTGGAAATTGCCTTGAAAAAATCCTCCTTTTTTGCGCCTTTTTCCTCCCATAGCCCTATGTCGTGCTCTGCCCACTGCAGGTAGCTTATCTCACCGTTAAAGAACCTGTTTCTTGCGTCTTCCCTTCTATGACTGTCTGTCTGGAAATAGTCATGAAACACCTGCCATGAAAATTTCACATTGTCTATGAGGGTGCCATCAACGTCAAAGCAGGCCAGCTTGTATTTTTGCATTTTTATCATGGGTTAATGCCCCTTATTTTTAAAATTATTTTTTAATTTGGGCAAAAATGAAGCAAAAAACAAAATGGCTTAATATTGCGAAATATTTATAAATTAAACGAAAATCTCCTAGCACATGACAATCGTAGGCTTTAACTTTACAAGCATTAACGCGGAAAGAAAGGAGCCTGTAAAGGGAAAGATAAACATAAACAACAACGTGGCTATAAAGGATGTTGAGGAAAGGGACTTAAATTTGGGCTCCAACAAGCAAAAGTCCCTGAAGTTCAAGTTTGAATTCACCTCAAAATATGATCCCAATGTCGGCAGCATCATCCTTATAGGAGATGTACTTTTCATTGAAGAGGCAAAAAAGATAAAGGAAATCCTTGATGGGTGGAAGAAAGACAAAAAGCTGCCAAAAGAAATTACTGGCAGTATTCTGAATACTATTTTGGGGAAATGCAATGTGCAGGCCCTGATTTTGAGCGAGCAGGTGAACCTTCCGCCGCCTATACCCCTGCCAAAGGTGCAGGTCGGGACAGAGAAATAGGCTTTCTTATTCTGTGTTTATCTAAGCTGCAAGGCAAGTTGATACAAGCAAAACATTTATAAAATAACGGTGCTTTATTGGAAAGTGGTTAAAGAATAAAATGGCAAAAGAACTGAAGCTTAAAGTTGCAGAAGCTATACAGGATGATGTAAACAAGGGCATAGTCAGGATTGACTCCAGCTTCCTGAACGAGATAGATATAAGGCCAGGAGAGATTGTTGAAATAGAAGGCGAGAGAAAGACAGTTGCCATAGCCGACAGGGCCTATCCCGGGGATATAGGCCTGAATATAATAAGGATGGACGGAATCATAAGGAAAAATGCCAAGACGGGAATAGGGGAAATCTTGAATGTAAGAAGGGCGCAGGTCAAAGAGGGAAAAAAAGTCATTATCGCGCCTGCAAGAAAAGGCATTGTTATCAGGGCTTCTCCTGACATATTTAAGCAGGGATTGCTTGGAAGGGCTGTTGTAAAAGGTGATATAGTCTCTTTGGGTGGAAGCAGAAGAAGAAGGACTGCACTTATGGAAAGCCCTTTTTTTGAAAGCGACATATTCAATATTCTTGATGAAAGCATGATGGGCTTCGGCTTCGGCGACATAAAGTTTGTTGTTGCAGATGTAAACCCAAAGCAGGCGGTAATAATCTCTGATACTACTGAAGTTGTCTTTAATCCGGAAGCCATTGAAATCAAGGAGGAGCTTGTTCCAGAGGTTGCTTACGAGGATATTGGGGGCCTGGAGGATGAAATAAAGAAAATAAGGGAAATGGTTGAGCTGCCGTTAAAGCACCCTGAAATATTTGAAAGATTGGGCATAGAAGCGCCAAAAGGAGTTTTATTGCACGGGCCTCCAGGAACCGGTAAAACTTTGCTTGCAAAAGCAGTTGCAAATGAAACAAATTCCCATTTCATATTGATTAACGGCCCGGAAATCATGTCGAAGTATTACGGGCAGAGCGAGGAAAATTTAAGGAAAAAATTTGAAGAAGCTGAGAAAAATGCACCTTCAATTATTTTTATTGATGAAATAGATGCCATTGCCTCAAAAAGGGAAGAGACTAGAGGCGAGGTTGAAAGAAGGGTTGTTGCGCAGCTGCTGGCCTTGATGGACGGCTTGAAATCAAGAGGCAAGGTTGTTGTCATTGCCGCAACAAATGTTCCTAATATACTTGATCCTGCATTAAGAAGGCCCGGCAGGTTTGACAGGGAAATTGAAATTGGAGTTCCAGGAAAAGAAGGACGCCTGAATATTCTGAAAATTCATACAAGAAATATGCCCTTGGGAAAAAATGTTTCTTTGAAGGAATTGTCTGAAATAACGCATGGCTTTGTCGGCGCTGACTTGTCTTCATTGGTTAAAGAAGCAGCAATGATTGTTTTAAGGAGAGTTCTGCCTGAATTGAAGCTGCAGGAAGAAGAGCCAATACCCAAAGATGTCCTTGAGAAATTAAGGGTTACCCAGAAAGACCTGAAAGAATCCTTGAAAGTAGTAAGGCCCTCTGCTTTAAGAGAAGTTTTGGTTGAAATACCTAATATTAAATGGAGCGATATTGGAGGCTTGGATGAGGTAAAGCAGGAATTGATTGAGGCAGTTGAATGGCCTTTGAAGCATCCAGATGCATTTAAAAGGCTGGGAGTAAAGCCTCCAAAAGGCATTTTGCTTTATGGCGCTCCGGGAACCGGAAAAACCTTATTGGCTAAAGCAGTTGCAAATGAGAGCGAAGCTAATTTCATTTTGGTTAAAGGCCCTGAACTGCTTTCGAAATGGGTTGGCGAGAGCGAAAAAGCAGTAAGGGAGGTCTTCAAAAAAGCAAGGCAGGTTTCTCCATGCATTATATTTTTTGATGAAATTGATAGTTTAGCTCCAACAAGGGGCTTGAACTCAGACAGCCATGTAAGCGAAAGGGTTGTAAACCAAATGCTTACAGAAATTGATGGCCTGGAGGAAATGCATGATGTAGTTATCATAGCAGCAACAAACAGGCCTGACATGGTCGATACTGCATTGTTAAGGCCCGGCAGGTTTGACAGAGCGATTTTAACTCTAGTGCCGGATGAAAAAACACGGCTTGAAATTTTTAAAGTTCATACAGCGGGAATGCCATTAAAATACGAGAGCGGCAAGATAGGGTACGACCAAAAACAAATCAAAAAAAATAATATTACGAGTAAGATGGCATTTGACGAGTCAGTTCAAGAAGGTGAATTGCAAAAAATAAGCAAAAAAGAAGAAATAAAAATAAATTCCGATAGAGAGGCTTTTTTACTGGAGTTTGCCCAAAAGACAGACGGCTATGTTGGGGCTGATATAGAATCAATTTGCAGGGAGGCTGCAATTTTTGCATTGAGGGAAAACATGAGCGCAAAGGCAATAACAAAAAAGCATTTTGAAAAAGCCCTTGAAAAGGTTCCAGCTTCTGTAACGAAGGAAATTGAAAAGGCTTATGAAAAATTAAGAGAGCACCTCAGTTCTGCAAGAGGCAAGCAAAACCTTTAAATAAACTTATTCTACATTCTCTTTTATGAAACCTTCTGCCGGGGACAGAGTAAGGGTAATTCTGGATGATGAAGAGGTAGAGGGCATGCTGATGCCTAATGAGGAAACTGATGCCATTGTTGTAAAGCTGGATAATGGCTACAACATAGGTATAAGCCCAAAAAGAATAAAAGGTACAAAAGTCATTGAAAAGCCCAAGTCAAGATAAGCTTAAAATGGAAACAGAAAAAGACAATAAAAAGCCGACTATTGCAATACTGCATACAGGCGGCACAATTGCAAGCAAGGTTGATTACAAGACTGGGGGTGTAATAGCAAGATTTACCCCAGAGGAAATTCTTGAGATGTTTCCCGAATTAAAAGAAATTGCAAACATAAAAAGTAAATTAATCGCAAATATGTTTTCCGAGGACATAAGATTCAAGCATTATTCTCTTATGTGCAAAGCAGTTGAGGAAGAAATTAAAAATAATGTTGACGGGATTATTTTAACCCATGGCACTGATACAATTGGATACAGCGCAGCGGCATTAAGCTTTGCACTGGAAAATTTAAACGTGCCAGTAATTCTTGTCGGAAGCCAGAGAAGCTCTGACAGGGGCAGCTCTGATGCGGCAATGAACTTAATATGTGCGGCAAAATTTATCTCAAAAACAGACTTTGCCGGAGCGGCAATATGCATGCATGAAAACACAAGCGATGATAGCTGCCTTATAATGCCTGCCTGCAAAACCAGAAAATTGCATACAAGCAGGAGAGATGCCTTCAAAGTTGTAAACGGCAAGCCTATTGCAAGGGTAAGCTATAAAACAGGAAAAATAGAGTTTTTAAAAAAAGATTACGAGAAAAAAGAAAAAGGCAGAAAATTAATTGTAAAGGATAAATTCGAGGAAAAAGTAGCGATTTTAAAAACGCACCCGAACATGTTTCCCGAGCAGTTTGAATTCTATAAAAGTTATGAAGGCTTAGTCATTGAAGGCACTGGATTGGGCCAGGCTCCTGTCGGGACTCCGAACGAAATAAGCAAGATTCATGCAAAAAATTTGGAGGCGATAAAGAAAATAATAAAAAATGGATGTGTTGTGGTTATGGCATCGCAATGCATTTTCGGCAGAGTGCAGATGCATGTTTATTCTGATGCAATAGACCTGGCAAATGCCGGCGTTATCCCGGGGGGAGACATGCTTGCAGAGACAGCTTTCATCAAGCTTGCATGGCTTCTTGGCAACTATAAAAAAGATGAGGCAAAAGAGATGGTAGGCAAAAACCTAAGGGGAGAGCTGAATGAAAGGATTTTAGCAGACGAATTTTTAGACAATGATACATATTCTTGATTTGCTGAACAAGATAAAATGGGACAAAAGAGAAAATCCTAAAGAATATGGAATATTTTATTTTGACAGAATCTCAAAAAAGCTGATCGAAATAAAATTCATTGACATTAAAAAGATTGAAGGAAGCTTCATGGTTTTGGAAAAAAACAATGAGGAAATTAACATACCTTTGCACAGGATAAAAGAAGTAAAAAAGCTCGGAAAATTAATATGGAAAAGATAGATTATGAAAAAATAGGCTTTAAATGCGGCCTGGAAATACACCAGCAGCTTGAGGGAAAAAAATTGTTCTGCAATTGCCCTACTATAAACTCTGATAAGGAATCTGATGTGAAGTTTGAAAGAAAATTAAGAGCTGTTGCAGGTGAAACAGGAGAGATTGACATAGCTGCAAGGCACGAGATGGAAAAGGGAAAAAGTAGCTTTGTTGCTGAATGCAAAAATCATTGATGAAATTCAGATAATGAGGAAAATTGTTGTTGACGGCAGCAATGTTGCCGGATTCCAAAGGACAGCTTTAATAGCAAGAAATGGCTTTGTCGAGAGCTCTTCAGGCAAAGTAAAAATCCCTACAATCTGCCTGGAAGAGGAGGCTGCGCAAAAAATCAAGGAAGACAATGAAAGCATAACTTACAGATTAGACAGATTAGGCATTCCATTAATCGAAATTGCAACCGATGCAGGCATAAAAAGCACTGAGCATGCAAAAGAAGTTGCAGCCCATATAGGGATGGTTTTAAGGAGCGTTGATAATGTTAAAAGAGGCCTGGGCACAATAAGGCAGGATGTCAACATTTCAATAGAAAAAGGAGCAAGAACGGAGATAAAAGGCTTTCAGGACTTGAGAAGCATTCCAAAAGTCATTGATTTTGAAGTAAGCAGGCAGTTAAATCTGATAAAAAGCAATAAAAAAATAAGCAATGAGGTAAGGAAAGCAGAGCCGGATTTTACAACATCATTTTTGAGGCCGCTGCCGGGCTCGGCAAGGCTGTATCCGGAAACAGACGTTGCCCCGGTAAAAATAACCGATGAAAGGATTGAAAATCTGAGGCAAAACCTGCCCAACAGAAGAGTTTGAGAAAAAATACAAAATAACAAAAGAGCTGGCAAAAGAACTGATTGATAGCAAAATTTTTGAATTATTAATTAAAAAATTCAATAAGCTTGAACCTCTAATGATTGCAAATACCTTAATAAACATCCCAAAAGAAATAAAAACAAGATTTAACCTTGATTCATCAAAATTAACCAGCGAAGATTTTCAGGAAGTTTTGGGTTATTTAAACTCTGGAAAGATTGCAAAAGAGGCAGTAATAGACTTGCTAATCAAGAAAATAAAAAATGAAAAGATAGATTTAGGCCATTTTGAATCAGTTTCTGAAACAGAGCTTGAGAAGGAAATAAGGAAAATAATTGAAGAAAAGCCGGGATTGAACGTTAGCGCCTATATGGGGCTAATAATGGCAAAATACCGCGGAAAGGCTGATGGGAAGAGAGTAATGGACTTATTGAAGAAATTCGTGAAATAAAAACCCTTTTCTGCCGTCTCAGCTTCAGATAAATTTTTCATACCATATAATGGTACTACTCCATGGGCTCTTCATCAGCTACTGAGGCAGCTGCCCAAAGGCAGTTATGAACGCGCCTGCGAGGTAGAGGAAATCTCAGATTTCCTGGACCTCTTGACGCTTCACTTCGTTACGCGCCTGCGAGGATTTGAACCCCGGGCCTAAAGGTTAGGAACCTTTCGCTCTTTTTGGCTTAGCCAAAACCCGTCCAAAACGAGTTTTTGGAGGTATCCAGCTGAGCTACAGGCGCATAATGCGCTAGAATAATGTTTTTATTTAAAAAATTACTTAAAAATATCCGCTAAAAATGTTTTTGGAAACCTTTAAATAATATATCCATTATCTAGGGACAAAATGGTAAAGTTGGGGGAAGTTGCAAGAGTTGTTCTGGGCGAAAGCAGAGAACTGGATAAAGATAAAACTATCCTTCTTTATGACACTTCTTTTTTGATAGCATTAATGCAAAACCAATGGTGGGCTCCGCCAAGTATAGACGAGGTTTTAGAGCCTGGTGAAGATTTCATATCAGTCATACCCAAATCTGTGGAACGAGAGGTGGAATTGAATTTTGAAAGAAAAAGTACAGATGATTTTGGAAGGCCTAAAGTAGCTTTACCATATGAACGTTTCGTTAAATTTTATTTTAAGGACGGACAGCCCGATAGTGGAATGCTTTTCCCTACTTTAGAAGAGGCTTATATGTTATGGCATAGATCTTCGAGAAAAGCCGGCAGACCGCATCCCCTAAATGGCTTAACAACAGATTTAAATTTATTGCAAAATGTATTACACTATGCTCAAAATGGACATAAAGTAGTGGTTTTTACCGATGATTCTGATTTAATAGATTCTATAGAAAAAATAAAAAAAGGAAGTAAAGAGTCAAGAGTAGACTATGTTTCCAGTAAAAATTTGCAGCAAACCTGGTTTAAAGGGCTGGGCGAAAGAGTACTTATAACTGATCAAGCCTTGGCAACGATATATAAAGCAGATATGAAATCCCATACAAATTATTTTTTGGTATTTCTATCTAGTCAAGAAATAAAACCCGGATTTTGCCATGATATTGGATTTGCTGTTTGGGACCAAAGTAAGTACCATAGGGAATTCCCGAGGGAAGAAGCTGGAGTCAAATACGAGTTTCTAATGGGATTTACTGACGATATAAATGAATTTAACGATTCACTGGACAGGTTTGCAAAAATTAGACAAAGATGCCCGGATATGGTGTATATACTAGGTGATAACCCCTCACTAGGCTTGGGGATAGTTCATTTTAATATTAAGGTCATGTCCACATTGAAATTTAGACCTTCATATGCCTCTATAGGACTTCTTTCAAAAAGAATCCCTTGGTGCAGGTTAGACATGGGTTATCTGCAAAGAAACAACCATGAATTATTTGGAAAGATTCAGCAGTATTCTGAAAGAATAGGGAAATAACCAAAAACAAATATTTATAAATACTATCTATTTACTAAGTATTTATGGACATAAGGAATGTTCAAAAGACTGGTGACATGTTCTATGTATACCTCCCCACGCATTGGTGCAGGGAGCATAAAATAAGCCCAAAATCCAAAGTGGGATTAATTCAGTCAAGCGACGGCAGCCTGAATATTTCTCCGCACATAACCGAAAAAAAGCCAAAGGATATAGTAATAAGCATAGGGGAAAGCAACCAGAACATAATACACAAGCTTGTTGTTGCCTGCTACATAAACCCTGCAAAGTCATTTAGGATAAACCTTGAGAAGGAAATGGACTTCACAGAGCTTCTCAACCAGAAAAGGCTGATAAGCCTTGAATCGGTAGAGCTGGACAAAAAGCAGATAACCTGCGAGTCAACAATAACTGTTTCTGACCCGGATTCTTTGCTTAAGACCATGGTGAGGAAAATAAAGAACATGCTTACAGTAATGCAGAAAAATTACGATTCTGAGCTTATAGGCAGGTATGAGGACGAAATAGACAGGAGCAAGATGCTTATTGACAAGTCAATCATAACTTCGCTTACATTCGAGAAGCAGCCCAAGCTTAACACAATTGACTTGTACTACATAACTTTGATATCAAAAGACCTGGAAAGGATGGTTGACCATTTAATAAACCTGCCTAAAGCCGAAATAAGTTTCTTTAATTCTATTGCCGAAGTTATAGATTACCTGCATTTTATTGTCGAGAATTTCAATGCCTTGGACTACAAAAAAGCAATTGAGCTGCTGAAAAAGCTGCAAAAGGTAAAAGAGCCTGAAATAAGGGACATCAAAGGCTACGACAAGCAGAGGATAAGGCTCTCCCTGGACACTATAGCAGATGTCATTTTGGACTGGGCAATAACCAAGGAAGTAGAAAAAACTAAATAGTTTTTGTATAACATATAGGCATTGTTTAATAACCGAACGAGGATTACCCGAAAAATGGAAGGCAATATCTTTTTGGAAATCAAAGAATTTGAGAAAAGGGCAGATGAGGCTGTTGAAAAGGCCAATAAGGAAAAAGAAGGAATCCTGCAGGGAGCGAGGCTTAAAGCCTCCAGACTGATTAGAGAGGCAGAAGAGCAGGCAGAAAGGGAAAAAGGAAAAAAAGTAGCATCATTTGCGGATAAGCTAAAGCAGGCCAATGAGGCAAAAATCGCAGAAGAAAGGCTGAGAGTTGGCCAGATGAAGAAAAATGCATCAAAAAAGATGGGCGAGGCAGTCGAGTTTGTATTGAAAAAATTCGAGGAAATGATGTAAGATGGTTTTGAAGCCGGAATCCATGGGAAAAATCACCCTTGTGGGGCCTAAAAGCTATAGGGAGGCTGTTGTAGCAGAGCTTCACAGGCTGAAGATTCTTCATATTTCAGACCATGCCAAAACAGATGATATAGATGTGGGAAGCCCGCTGGAAAAGGCAAATGAATTGTCAGAAGTGCTGGTTAAGATAAGGTCTATCTCGTCCTGGCTGAGAGTAAAGAGAAAAAACAATTCAGAAGAATTGAAGATTGAGGCAGGCTATGATTTAGGCGCCTTAAGCAAAAAACTCTATCTTGAAGTGAAGCAGAAAATTGAGCAGCTCAGGGAAGTTGAGGGCAGAGTAAGCGCAAACAATAGCCTGAAAGCCGAGCTGGAAGCCCTGAAAAACATAGCCATAGACTTAAGCGCCTTTGCCGAATACAGGTCAATTGCCTATTTTGCAGGCTATGTCAAAAACCTGGATGGCATTGAAAACAGGCTAAGGGCGATAACTGAAAAATTTGAATTATACGCTGCCGCAGAAAAAGGAAAAAATGTTATCGTGCTGTTTGTCGAGATTGAAAAGAAAAATGAGGCAAGGGAAATCCTTATACAGCACGGGCTTAGCGATATAAGCACGCAAAATCTGAGAGGCATGCGCGGAAGGGCGCATGACAGCATAAGGGCGCTCGAAGAAGAAAAATCAAGTTTGCTTAAGCAGATGGAAAAAGTAACAGGCAGCATGGGGAAACTAAGGCTCAGGTATGAGAAACACCTTTTGTTTGCTGAAGATTTTCTGGAAAAGGAGCTTGAGAAGGCTGAAGCGCCATTGAGGTTTGCAGAAACAAAAAACACATTTGTCATCAACGGATGGGTTCCTGAAAAAGATGCGGAAGATGCCATGAAAAAACTGAATGCCGCGGGAAAAAATAAAATATTCTTCAATCTTGAAGAGCCCGGAAAAAAAGACAGTGTCCCGGTGAAGCTGAAAAATCCCGGGCCTGTAAGGCCGTTTGAATTCTTCATGGACCTTTACACAATGCCCACTTACAGGGAACTTGACCCCACATTCCTTGTTTTTTTGACATTCCCGCTGCTTTTCGGCTTTATGCTCGGGGACTTTGGCTACGGCCTTGTGACGCTTGTTTTGTTCATTGCGCTCAAGAAAAAGATGCCAAAAGCAAAAAATTTTTTCAACATACTTATTTTTGCCTCGATTGCAACAATATTTTTCGGCTTGTTGTTCGGGGAATTTTTCGGATTTGAGGAAATAGGCCATTTCAAGCTTCCGCACATAATTTCAAGATCGCATCAGGTAACTGAATTATTGTATCTGGCAGTGGCTGTGGGAGTAATCCATATCAACATCGGATTGATAGCGGGCTTTTACAATGAGCTCAAATCACACGGCTTTATGGCGGCTTTGTATGCCAAAGGCGGATGGATTGTGCTGCAGATAGGAGTTGCACTGCTCGCATTGTCCTACCTGAAAATAATTGCCCTCCCTATCTACACAGGCATTATCTTTTTTGTATTGTCCCTGTTAATGCTTCTTAAGGGCGAGGGCATAAGGGGGCTGATAGAGCTGCCGGGCATATTCAGCAATATACTTTCTTATGCAAGGCTTATGGCCATTGGATTGTCATCGGTAAAATTGGCAGAAGTTATCAATGAGTCTGCTACTGAAATGTTCCACGGAGGCGGCTTTCTTATACTCACAGGCATCCTTCTTTTGTTAGTTGGCCATATAGTTAATATCGGGCTTGGATTGCTTGGCTCGTTTTTGCATTCATTAAGGCTGCATTATGTGGAATTTTTCACGAAATTTTTCCATGGCGGAGCCAAAAAGTTCAAGCCTTTTGGGGCAAAATCATGAGAATAAAAAATATTTGGAGGTAGAAAAATGGCTGTAGACATAAACACTGGTTTAGTTGCGCTGGGTTCAGCTGTTGCTATTGGAGTAAGTGCTATAGCCGCAGCGTGGGCAGAAAAGTCTATCGGAGTTGCGGCAATAGGCGCAATGGCGGAAAAGGAAGAGCTGTTTGGTAAGGGACTTATCCTTACAGTTATTCCAGAAACTATTGTTATTTTTGGCTTAGTTATAGCTATCCTTATACTGAACCTTTCAGGAGCGTAGTAAAACCTGCAAAGCATAAAAATGGGACTGGAAAAAGTAAGGGACGAAGTATTGCAGAGAGCAAGCAGGGAAGCCGATAAGATAAGAATGAAGGCTGAGGAAGAAGCAGCTGCCATTATCAAGCAGGCAGAGCGCATGGCAAAAGGTATTATGGAAGCCAAGGAAGAGGAAACATCCAGGCTGCTTGAAAGCATTAAAAGCAAGGAAACTGCATCCTTTCAGCTGGAAGTCAAGAAATTGGAGCTGGAAGTAAAAAAGGAACTTATAGACGAGACCTTTGCCGAAGCCAGGAAGAGGCTAAAGGCGCTGAGTGATAAAAAAAGCGAGCAGTACCTTAAACAGCTCTTGGACAGGGTAAAAGAGGAAATTGATGTAAGGCACATTTACTGCAGCAGGGAGGGCTCAAAATTAATAGGAAAAAATTTTGCCGTAAAGGGAGAGGATATGCTTGGCGGCATAATAGCAGAAGACGAAGGCGGAAGAGTAAGAGTTGACTACAGTTATGAAACCATGCTTGAAAGCATAAAGGAAGCGCATCTGCAGGATATTGCCGGAATATTGTTCGGACAAAAATGAAAAACAATGTGATATTAAAGCAGCTGGAAGAAGCCAATAATCAATCGCGCAGAAAGATAAGGCTCGGGTTTTACCCCTATACCTATGTAAGGACCAATGTAATGAGGACACTTCTCCTGAAAAAGGAGGATTACCATAAGCTGCTCAAAATGACTTTTAGCGAGATAACAAGATTCTTGCAGGATTCAGTCTATAAAAAGGAAATAGACAGCCTCGCTACACAATACAGCGGCGCTGATTTGCTGGAAATAGCCCTGAATGCAAATTTAAGGGCGTCATTCGGGAAATTAAGGAGAATTTCTTCTGAAGAGCTGGTTTTGCTCATAGATGAATACCTGAAAAGAAAGGACATAGAGGATTTTAAGACAGTGTTGAGGGGAAAATACACTAAGGCTGGCGATGCAATAATAAAATCTGCATTGCAGGGAGCAGGGACATTGAGCCTAGATTTTTTTTACAATTTGCTGAAGACAGATTCCATAGAGGAAACCTTAAGGAGCCTGGAAATAATAGACTTCAGATACCTGGAGAGGGCTTACCTCGAGTTCAAGGAAAAAAATACTCTTGCTCCGATAGAAAATGCCCTAGACATTTTTTATTACGATGAAATCCTGGACTTTGCAAAAAGGCTGCCGAAAGAAGGCACATTATTCAAGGAATTTTTAATCAAGGAAATAGAAGTAAGGAACTTACTGGCAATATTAAGATTAAAAAAAGAAAAAATGCCCAAGGCTGAAATAAAGAGGTATTTATTCTTCGCGGGAAAAAAGGAAGAGGAAATGTTTGAAAAGCTTTTGAATACAGGCGATTTCAATGAAATCGCAGTGAAATTGGAAAAAAGGGATTATGGCAGCATAGTGAAGAAAGGCATTGAAAGCTTTGTCAAAAACAACAGCTTGATCGAGATGGAAATCGGGCTTTACAAATACTTGCTCAATAAGTCTATCCTGATGCTGCACCAGAATATCCTCTCAGTTGATGTAATCCTGGGCTATATGTTCGCCAAGGAGATTGAGATAAGAAACCTTAAAATTTTGATAAAGGGCAAGCAACTGGGCTTAGACGAGGAA
>JAGVXV010000009.1 GCA_018303625.1 Candidatus Woesearchaeota archaeon | reverse complement strand
AAAACTAGGTATAGGGCACCTAAAAAAAAGATGGCATGCATTAACCTCATAAACAACCCCCTTCAAATTAATTTTTCTGCTATGTATTTAAATATTTTGTTTTTATCCCTATAGAAACGCTGCAAATTTATAACTGCGGCAGTAAAGTTTAAATACACATTTACAAAATATCGGATTATGAAGCTCAAGCTTTGGGTAACCTCTCTTTTCACACTTGGCTTACTTTTTTCTTTTGTATTCTCAATAATCCTTGCCTTGGCGTTTTTTTTTAACTTGATTTCTTTTTGGCTGATGATTATAGGGACAATATTTATTCATTTCGTCTTATGGCTAGTTAGTCCTTATATATCGGATTGGATTTATAAGTGGTTCTACAGCACGAGATTTTACACTTATGAGGAAATTTCCAATCATGCTTATGCCAAGTTTCTGAAGAAAGTTTGCGACGAGCATAACATAAAATTCCCAAAAATCGGAATAATCAAAGACCAAAACCCCACAGCCTTTACTTATGGCTCGGCGTCATTCAATGCCCGCATAATATTGACAGAAGGGCTTTTTACATTTCTGGACGAAAGGGAGCTTGAAGCAGTCATTGCCCATGAGGCAGGGCATATTGTAAACAAGGATTTCATAATAATGACTATCGCGTCTACCCTGCTCAGCTTATTATACCAGTTTTATGTAATGTTCGCAAAAAACAGGACAAGCAGCGACCACGAGGATAAGAAAGACCCGCTGATTTTCATAGGCTTTGTTTCCTTAATATTTTATTACGTTGGCACTTATGTCCTGATGTTTCTAAGCAGAACCAGGGAGTATTATGCTGATGAATTTGCCGTTAAGCAGGTTAAGGACCCTAATTTTCTGTCAAGCGCCCTGATAAAAATTGCTTATGGCATAGCTGCGGTGCCTGATGACGAAAATACTGCAAGGATACTGAACAGCACAAGGTCCATGGGGATATTCGACTTTAAGGCTGCAAGGGATGTGGGGCTGATAAGGGAAAACTCGAAAGGGCAGAAAGGCATGCTAGAGCGCGCATTGTCATTTGACTTCATCAGCCCATGGGCAATACTGCTGCAATTAAAGTCCACACACCCGTTGGTTGGAAGGAGGATTAAGAGGCTAAGTTCAATGACTAACTCACCAATCTTTGACTTCAGCGGCATCTTAAGCATGAAAATTGACAAAAAGAGGCTATGGCTTAATTTTTTAAAGGACGCCTCCATCAAATATATTTATATTATTATAATCTTTTTTTATATAGTTTATGGCCTTATAGTTAATGTCCTGATTTTTTCAAGTTTGCTGAAGGGGGGTGAAAGCGTGCCGTTATCCCAAATTTTAAGCGCTCCATTAATGCTATTGGTGACTGTCTTTTATTGGCTGTTTGTGATTGCACTTTGCTCTGCCCCAATACTGAGGACAAGATATATGTATTCCAAAAAAAATTTTGAAAAAGCCTCAGTCCTTGACTGCATGGCCGATATTTACGCATCTCCGGTGAGGGGAAAGCCGATTGAAATGTCAGGCAAGGCAATTGGCAGGGCCCTTCCAGGATTCATTTTTGGCGAGGACATGATGTTTAGGGACAAATCCGGAATTATTTACCTGAACTACGAGAGTCCTATTCCGGTTTTTGGAAACTTATACTTTGGGTGGAAAAAAGTAGAAAAACTGATTAATGAGCCTGCATCAATAAAAGGATGGTTTGTAAGAGGAGTAACGCACCATGTGGAGCTTTACAGGTTCAATACAACTAAAAGCACCATAAAGAGTTATGTAAGGATGTGGTCAATCATAGGGCAGTACCTGCTTATCGTGTTTGTTGTATTCATGCTGTACATGCTGTATCTGGCATTCTAGCGTATGGCATATTCACTATTTTAGCAGAACTTCTCCAACCGTAGTTAATGAATCATTTTCCATTCTAAGAACTCTAAGAACTGTTGCGTTCTTGTAATAAGGAAATTCTATGATAAAGGAAATGTCGCTTGAAATTATCTTGGCAACGCCGGCAGGGTCCGGAATGACCAACTTTCCATCTAAACCCGGGTCATAACTATATTCCAAACCAGGGATTCCGCTAACAAAAAGCCCTCTTTCTGATGCATCCAGAAGCTGAAAGAAGTACACATCAGCGTTTTTTGGTTTTCTGTAAAATTTTATATCTTTAGGAATAACTGAGTAGGCTTTAAGATTGCTTTTATTGAGACTCATTACTAAAACAACCAAATTTCCTTCCATCGTCCCCTCAAGTTCTTTGGAAATATTTTGCATGGAATAATTGCGCAGCTCCGCTGCACCAGTATTTACTTTTTGTTCAGCTGTATCAATTACCCCCATTACACCGGCATCGTCCAAGCCTGCTGGATTGGAAAGGTTTTTTTGCTCAGATGAACCGGCTATGTTAATCCCATAGGTTTTTCCATAGGAATCTTCAACAGCCTTTTTGCATCCCAGCAAAAGAAGTGGCAGGATTATCCAGCTAAAAAATATAATCATTCCTGCTTTTGACAGCTTAAGATTATATGGAAGCGCCATAAAACATCAAACTAAAGTTCATTCTATTTAAAATTAATTGTTCTGAGGCATAGGCTTTCAGGGTTAAGTAAGATTAAGTAGCAAAATGTAAATAAAACAGCGAGGCGAGCATATGGCAGAGAGTGAGCCGAGCGACTCTATTGGCCGAAGGCGGATTGAAAATTTGCAGCACACAGAAGTTTACTTAACCGGCTTTCAGATTTTCCGGCAATAAAATTAATATTTTGTCGCTCAAGTAAACAAGCTAAAATTTCCAAAAATCAAAATATTTAAAAATTGGCTGCAGATAACCAATCCTATGGGAACAGTAGAGTCATTAAAGTGGCTGAAGGAGAATAACCTCTACGAGCTGGCTAAAAAAACATCTTTTTACATCAAAAAGGTTTACGGGCCATGCCTTGCAGTGCAGAATGAGAAAATCCTCATAATAGGGGATATTGGCTCTAAAGACAGGCAGGTTCCTGCAGTGCTTTCAGGCTCTTATTACCTTGCAGCAACAGAATTGAATCTCGATGCAAAGCTTGTGCTTCAAAAGCCAAAATCAAGAGGCGATATTGCAGATGACGATGTTGTAAGCAATCTCGCGGATTTGAAGGAGGGCAACATCATAATACTTAATATGTCGGACAAGCTCGGAAACATAAAAGAGCTCGGAAAAAGCTTCAGGAGATGGGTGAAGAAAAAGCAGCATAGGTTTGTTTCCGCAATGTCTTTGGGGGATTTGCAGACAGGGAAGATAAGCAGCATAGTTGAGGCAATGGACTTGAGCTACAAGCCCTTCCAGGCGCAGCATGAAAAATTAAGAAAATTGTTTGATGAAACAGAGGAAATCCACGTCACAACGGATGCCGGCACAGACCTTTATTACAATATAAAAGGCATTAAAGGCATATCAGCAGACGGCAATTACACTGAAAAAGGTACTGGAGGAAATCTGCCTGCAGGCGAAGTCTATGCGCCGCCAAATGGAAAGCGCATTGAAGGAAAAGTTGTAATTGACGGCAGCGCCCGTGTCCAGAACGGAACAATCCTGATTAAAAATCCCATTGAGCTGAAAATTGAAAATGGCAATATTGTCGTGATTAAAGGCAAGGATGAGGCCAAAGAGCTTGAAAGCACATTAAACTGGGCAGCTTCGATTGCAAAGCATGCCGGTAGCGTCAGAAGAATTTGTGAATTTGGCATTGGCTTAAATCCAAGGGCAAAGCTGATTGGCGCAACAATAGTTGATGACAAGGTTTTAGGGACTGCGCATATAGGCATTGGCTCCAATTACTGGTTTGGAGGCAACATATACGCAATAATCCACTTAGACCAGGTTTTTAAGAATCCAAAAATCTATTTTGACGGCAAGCTGCTAGAACTCTGATTCAGGCTTCATCCATTTAGGCAAATCTATTTCGGGGTATTTTTTGTCAGAAACCTCAAAATACGCGCCTTTTTCCTTTGGCTTTGGCATAACATTATCTATGCTGCATTAATATATAAACATTGTGGAGTAGCCCCGAGTGATTAAACTATTTCATTATCTACACTATACAAAAATAAAAAAATAAAAAATTAAGATACTTGCTTCCTTAGCTCTTTGACTCTTGACGCATTCATCCTTCCATCAACTTTGAAGTATGTTCCCACAATTACCGCATCAGCATACTCTCCAAGCTTCTTGACATTTTCAGGTGTTGTGCCGCTTCCAATATTGATGTAACTGTTTGGCAAAGCAGCCCTTACTGCGCGCAGATCCTCCATGGCTGGCATGTCTCCTGTAAATCTTCCTGTCACAATAAGTTCGTCAGCATAGAAGTGCAGGATTTCAACTGCAGATTCCTGGATTGGCCTACGTGATAGAGAATAGGCATGCTTCACTTGCACATCTGCCAAGATTTTTACATCATTTGCCTTAATCTTGTCTCTGAAAGAGATTACATCATAGGGATTACCCTCAATTATTCCAGATGATGCAATTACTGCCTCATTGAACACAGGCACCCTCACATAACTCCCTCCAGCCACTTTGGCAATAGACAGAGCTGCTTTGTAATCATTGAAGAGAGCGCAGAAGCCAAATGGCACTGACACGTTTGCAGCAATTTTTTCAGCCACCATTGTATAGCCTGCCAATTGTTCCGGGCCTAACACCTTAAGATGTGGGTCGTCATCAGTGTTCTCGATAAGTATCGAATCCACACCACCCTCCTGCAACTGCGTAAGGTCATGCAAGGCGTGCTCAATGACTCTTTCCACCCCTTGATGCTGGGGATAACCCGGAAGGGCATCCAAATGAATCATTCCAATCAATTTTTTTATACTCATCTTATAATCCTCCACGTTTATAGTCCGTCGACTATTTTGAATATAGTTTCAGCTAAGTGAAACTTAAAATTGAAATTTTTATAGAGAAATAACTAATGCCAGAGCCAGAATCCCTTTGAAATTTTAAATATAGTGGTGTCTAAGAAAGAGTATTTACAGACTCCAAAGACAATCACTTTTAATTTTCATAATAAATTGGAAAGCATAACTAGTATAAATATTTTATTATATCAAAACAAAAAATTATTAAACTCGGCAAAAATAAAAAATAAAATGCACAAGCAGGTGATATTGGTAAGGCAGGACTTGAAACTGCCAAAGGGAAAACTTGCAGCTCAATGCAGCCACGCGTCTGTTGACACAGTCATCAAATCAGATAGGAAAATGGTTGAGCTCTGGAAGAAGGAAGGCGGAAAAAAAGTTGTTCTTAAAGTAGCTGATGAGAAAGAGCTGTTCAAATACATGTCCATGTTAGAGAATGAAGGCATTAAAGTTGCCCTGATTAGAGATGCGGGGCATACTGTTGTTGAGCCAGGAACTGTTACTTGTTTGGGCGTAGGCCCTGATAACGAAGAAAAAATTGACAAGATAACTGGAAAATTGAAGATGGTTTAGCCTTTATGTTACTTCTTTCAAATAGAAACTTTTATTAATTGTTTTAAATTTCTCTCCTTTTAAGCTAATATGGAATCCGAGATTAAAGCAAAAGTTTTGTATGATGGATTTTTTTCGAGCATTCCTGATTTAGCTTTGAGATTAAAAGAAGGAGGCTATTTTGCAATTGATTTTGAAGAAAGCCAAGATCTTCAAAAACTAATTGAATTAGAGGGCTACAATGCTATGCTTGTTGAAGTTGATGTTTTTGCTCCAAGTGTAACATTCCTATCTTATATTTCTGAAACGAGAACAAAAATTGGAACTAATGTAAAATTGATTGGCATAAATACAAGTGATTTCATGGTTTCCCCGGTCTCTGCTTTATTTTACATTGCACATGGAATGGATGCTGTGGTAAGAATCCCAAATATTGAAACACTAGTTTCGATGGGTTTGGCTAATCCGGATTTATTCACAAAAGAAAAGGGTACTCATTGGATGGTTCCAAACGAGATGCTAAAAAGAAAATTAAGAGAAATGTACATTAATGAAATTATAAACACCCTAGATAACTTCTATGGTAACATTCCAATAATCAATACTAAAAATTGATTTAAATTAAATTATTTAGTTAGCTTTTTAAATAAATTTGTAATCCTGAACCTTTATCGGGCCCATAGCTCAGCCTGGTAGAGCACATGGCTCTTATTGGACTGCAAAAAGTTCTGAAGCAACCATGGGGTCAGGGGTTCGAATCCCCTTGGGCCCATTATTTACCAACCAAGCTGCTCAAAATATTATAAGCCTTAATGCTGTCTTTTTTCTTCAGGATAAAAGTCAGTTCCGTCATTGTGCTTACTATTTCAAGAATATTTATATTATTCCATGCTAAGTTTCTTACTGCAGTGAAAACAACCCCCGGGGTGTAAATGAAATCCTTTGACCTGAAGCTCAGCGTTAAGGACACCACATCAAATTCCTTGTTTATGATTTTTTCCCCCTTTAAAAAATTTGAGAGCTTTTCCTTGTATTTTTCATTTGTTATTATTGAAACTTCATTGTTGCCCAGAATTATGTTCAATACATCTCCCCTCTCAAAGTCTATTAATCCGTATAGATTTTTTATTTTATTCAGCAAGCTATTGGACTTGACTATGTTAAAATCCATAATGTTTGTCCTCATTAAAATCTCCCCCTCAAACCTGAATCTTCTTGTTTTTTTGTCAAAATCCCTTAAGTCGTCCGCGTACCTCCTCAAGGCCATTATTATTGCCGGCTCCTTTATTTTTTTTCCAAGCTCTTTTTCTATCTCCTGCTTCAGCTGCTCAGCAAGATTGCCGTAGCTGATAAGCTCCTTGCCCATGGCTTCCATCAAAAAAGAATTTTCGCCTACAATCTTCTTTACCAAATGGCTTACAGTTACCGTTTTAACCACCTTCAGATTTTGTTATTATAATAACATTAAGTTTATATAATATATAAATGTTTCTTTTTTATGCCAAACGGCTTTAAAAGAAGATTCAGGAAAATGCTGGAATTTGAAACATTTAAAAATGAAATGGAAGAAGAAATTTTTGATGAAGATTATTATAATTATCTTGATTTTATGAAAGAGTTTGAGGGGAAGTAGCTTATTTTCTAAAATAGATTATTTCATGGTGGAATCTCTATGGTTGTTGTTGCAAAGTTTGGGGGAGGCTGCGGGAAAGACGGCCCTTCACTGGAGAAAGTAGTAGATATAATAATATCTGATAAGGCCATACTTGAACATAAAAACGGGGATGCTTCTGGAGGGCGTCAGAGAAGAGTAATCACAATTTCAGCCCCGGGGGATGATGGCCGGGGAAAAATAACCGACTTGCTTAAAAATGCAGGTAAAAAATTTCTCGATACAGGAACGATAGACTCTGTTCTTATAGGAAAAGTTTGGGAAAGGTACGAAGGCATTGCTGATTACCTCGGGCTGGATCAAGGTTTTCTCGCCCCTTACAAGCAGATGATGATTGACGCCATAGGGCAAAGGTCCAGCAAATACAAGCTTCTTAATAAGATGATTAATATGAAGAATGCAGCAATGGATATGTTTAGGTATGGCAGGAATGCCGAAGTCCAAAGAAAAAAATATTTGGACTCTGTAATGAGGCTTGGAGAGCTTATTAATGCCGCGATTTTGGTCGAGAAATTGGGTAAAGAAGGCAAAAACGCAAAGCTTTACCTTCCTGAAGAAATTGGAATTGTAACAGACAGCAATTTTGGAAGCGCGCAGCTACTGTCCGAGTCATACGCAAAAATCTCAAATTTCCTTGAGAGGAAACTGCAGGATACTGACGAAATAATAGTTATCCCTGGGTTTTATGGAATAGACAGATATGGCAGTTATACCACCTTGCCCAGAGGAGGCACAGACCTTACAGGCTCAATACTTGCGAAAAGTGCAAAAGCCTGGCTGTATGAGAACTGGACGCATGTTGATGGCGTCAAGAGAGTGGATCCAACAATATTCCCTAAAGGAAAAGATATACAAACAATAGGTTCGATGTGTTTTGAAGAGATGGAAGAGTTGGGGATAACTGGAACAGGTGTTTTACTTTTTGATGCTGTATTGCCCCTAATTGGGGCAAATGGCGAAGATGGAAAAACAATTCTTCAGATAAGGAATTTTGATAACTTGGAAAATCCTGGAACAATAGTGTATGGAAATGGAAAAGGCGCCTATAATGGCATAACTGGCATATCAAGAGAAACCTGTTATGTCCTATCTGTTAAGAAAAGAAGCATAAAGAATGTAAAGGGCTATGGGAGCGAACTATTTAGGGAAATAGCCAAACACAGCGCCTATAAATACAGTTTTGACGCAATTGACGAGATAACGGTCGTCTTTCCAGCTTCAGAAGCCGAAAAACTAGGCACTATAGCGGATTCAATTACAAGTAACACTATTCTCAATCCTGATAAGGTAGAGATTAGAGAAATGGGCATACTCGGAATTGTTGCAGATGGTATGGCTAACCAAAAAGGCATATCCAAAGATTTAACTACATTTCTTTATGGAGGTGGGGTAAACATATTAAGGCAAAATCAAGGTTCCGACAGATGCATACTATTTTTTGTAGACCCAAAAGACCTTGATAATGGTGCAAGGCATCTCTATCAAAAAATTTTTGTAGAGAACAGGGGGCTGCCGCCACAAAGATATGCTGCATGACCCGGTACCTTTAAATAATACTGTTAAATGGCATTGCTTTTCAAGTTCTTCAGCAAAACCTTTATAAAAACAGATTTTATTTCTGGATTTAGATGGATAAAAACAACAATAGCAGCAATAAAATTGAAAAAACAAATAAAAATTCTGAAGAAAAAGAACTATTCTGGGCGGACCAGTTAGCGGATCAAATAATCAATAGAAAAGAGTTTCATTACGTTGAGAAAAAAGTCCCGAAATTTGACGAATACATTGTAAAAACCTCTGCTTCTTTATCTGGAGTTTTACATATTGGAAGGCTAAGCGACACAATAAGAGGAGAGAGCGTCTACAGGGCTTTGAAGGATGCAAATGCCAAGGCAAGGCTTATCTGGGTTGCGGAAGACATGGACCCTTTGAGGAAAATACCCAAGAATGTGCCTGCAGAATTTGAAAAATACATCGGCATGCCCGTAACGGATGTGCCTGACCCCAATAGAAACTACAAAAGCTATGCCGAGCGCTTTAAAGCGGAATATTTTGAAGTCCTGGACAAATTCCTCTCTACAAAGATGGAAAAATTCTCCATGAGGGAAGAGTATTTAAAAGGCAGTTTTAAAAAATACATAAGAAAAATCCTTGAAAATGCAGAGCAAGTGAGGCAGATACAGAACAAGTACAGGAGCAACAAGCTGGAAAAAGGGTTTTTGCCGTGGAAGCCAGTATGCGAGAACTGCGGAAAAATTGTAACGACAAATGTCAGGGAATTTTCCAATGGGATTGTAAAATACGCGTGCAAGGACTATGAATTTGAAACAACAACTGCGAAAGGCTGCGGCTTCAAAGGCGAGAATGACCCGATGAAAGGCAACGGCAAGCTTTTGTGGAAAAGCGAATGGGCTGTTGAATGGGCAAGATGGCAAGTGGCAAGCGAAGGCGCGGGCAAAGAGTACCATGTGCCTAACAGCGCATGGTGGATTAACGGCCAGATTGCCGAGGAGATACTGGATTTTCCGATGCCAGTGCCTATTTTCTATGAGCACATAATGATTGACGGGGAAAAAATGTCTGCTTCGCTTGGGAATGTCGTTTACCCGAAAGACTGGATTGAGGTTGCACCTGCAGAGCTCCTGAGGTTTTTCTACAATAAAAGGCTGATGCAGACAAGGAGCTTCTCATGGAAAGACCTGCCTAACCTGTATGACGACTATGATAAGCACCATATGGCATATTTTGGAAAAATACAGCTGGACAACAAAAAGGAAGAGCAGCAAATGAGAAGAATCTTTGAGATAAGCCAGCTAAAAAAGCCAAAGGAGCCTATAGATTTTGCATTTTCGCATGCAACTATGATAGCCCAGATTTCTCCAAATGAAAAAGACAGGGTAAAAAGCCTCAAGAAAACAGGCCATTACGACGAAAGCATGCATGAGGAAATAATAAATAGGATTAATGAGGCAAAGGCATGGCTTGAGAAGCATGCTCCTGAGGATGTAAAATTTGTTGTTCAGGAGGAAATCCCAAAAAACCTGAAATTAAGCGATAAGCAGAGGGAGGCATTGCATTTAGTTGCAAAGGCGTTGAAAGAAAAAGAATGGAAGCAGAAAGAGCTGTTTGAGGAATTCTACAGCATCTGCGGCAAATCCGGAATAAGCAATATAGACTTCTTCAAGGCAGCCTATAATGTGCTCCTGAATAAAGACAAAGGCCCCAAGCTTGCGCCTTTTATTTTGTCTTTAGGCAGGGAAAAGGTTGTTGAATTGCTTGAGAAGGCTTGACAAGGGGCTCTATTTTGTTATAATAATAACAAAAAGTTTTTATAATAAATACTCGTTCTTTTTAGAATGGAAAGAAAAATTAAAGTTGCTGTTTTGGGGGCTACCGGAGCTGTAGGGCAGAGATTCGTAGAGCTATTGCAAGACCATCCTTGGTTTTATTTGCATGAGTTAGCTGCCTCTAAAGAATCTGCCGGCCGGAGCTATGAAGAAGCTGTTAGAGGAAGGTGGATTGTTTCCGGGGATGTGCCTGAAACAGCAAAGAGCATGACTGTAAGAGAATGCAGGCCCGATTTGGAGTCAAGGCTTGTTTTCTCGGCATTGGATTCAAGCATAGCAGGGCCTATAGAAGAGGAATTTGCCAAGGCAGGCTATATAGTTTCAAGCAATTCAAGAAACCATAGAATGGATCCTGATGTTCCATTGCTTATTCCTGAAGTCAATCCAGAGCATTTGAGGGTTATTGAAAGGCAGAAGAGAAACAGAAGAAGCCATGGCTATATCATTACAAACCCCAATTGCTCTACAATAGGATTGGCAATATGCTTAAAGCCTTTGTATGGCAGATTTGGCTTAAGAAGTGTTTTTGTTGTGACCTACCAAGCCTTATCCGGGGCTGGCTATCCCGGAGTGCCAGCTCTTGCTATTTCCGACAATGTAATTCCTTACATTAAAGATGAAGAGCCAAAAATTGAAGCAGAATCTTTAAAGCTTTTAGGGAAATATGAGAATGGCAGATTTGAATATGCTGATATAAGAATCAGCGCCCAATGCGCTAGGGTTAATGTAACTGATGGCCATTTAGAGGCAGTTTCAGTTGAACTGGGAAGAAAAGCTGATTTAGATGAAGTTGTTGATGCCCTCAAAACTTTTAAAGGCTTGCCGCAAGAATATAAGCTGCCAAGCGCGCCAGAATGCCCCATAATCGTAAGGGAAGAGGAAGACAGGCCTCAGCCTAAATTTGACAGGATGGAAGGCAATGGGATGCCTGTTGTTATTGGCAGAATTAGAAAATGCAATGTATTGGATTACAAATTCTTTCTTTTAAGCCACAACACCATGAGGGGAGCTGCAGGAACCGCAGTTTTAAATGCGGAATTGCTAAACCACGAAGGATACTTATAGAATCCCACAGAAAAAGTTATCAGCCTGTTCAGCGGAGTTTAGCGGATTTTTTCACTTCCTCATAAACTTTCTTCAAAGGAATTCCTTTGCTCTTTGCAATCTTGGCGCAATCCTCATATTCCGGCATTATATTCTTTACCTGATTGCTTAATTTTGAAATCTTCACCCTTGCACTGCCATATTTAGTTTTTATTGTCTTAATCTCCCTGCCAAGCTTCCTTCTTGATGCCGGATAAATCCTTAATCCAAGAGTTGTCGTCTCGCCAAAAATGATGCTGCACAATCTATCTATGTCCTTGTATTCCGCCAGGACACTCAATTTAATTGCAGGCCTGCCCTTTTTCATTATTATATTTTCCAGATAAGCGTCTAAAGCGCCGTTTTCCATCAGCCTGTCAATTACATAAGGGTAAAACTCCGGGTTCATGTTGTCAATGTTCGTTTCGATAATGCTTATTTTTTCGTCATTGTTTTCACTTAATTGCCCCAAAAAGACCCTTAAAACATTCGGCTGCCCCAAATCCTTTGTCCCTGCGCCGTATCCTATTTTTTCTACATTAATTGCAGGCATTTCTCCAAACTTTTCTGCCAGAGTTGTTATTATCGCAGCTCCTGTCGGGGTCACAAGCTCTGCTTCAACATCATTGCTATAAACTGGAACCCCCTTCAGAATTTCGGCAGTTGCAGGCGCTGGAACCGGGAATTTTCCATGAGAAAATTCAACAAAGCCCGTACCTACATTGAGCCTTGAGCAGTATACCTTTCCTATCCCCATCTTCTTCAATCCAATGACTGCGCCCGCAACATCTATTATTGTGTCTATTGCGCCGATTTCATGAAAATGGATTTTATCAATCGGCTTGTTGTGTATTTTTGCTTCTGCGCCGGCCATTTTCAGGAATATTTTTTTAATTAGATTCTTTATTTCACCATCTAATTTTGAATTTTCAATCACTCTGTTTATTTCCTTTAGATTCCGTTCCTGATGCAGATTTCCACGAGTTTCTATAACATCAAATTTTGTTGCAGCAATCCAGTTTTTAACAATTTTTTTTGATCGTATCCTATAATCCTTTAAATTCAGCTTTTCCAGCTCTTTTTTTAAAAAATCAAAGTCCATGCCCAAGTCTATCAAAGCTGCAACAATCATGTCCCCGCTTATTCCGGAAAAGCAATCAAAGTAAGCTGCTCTCATAAAAATCACTTGTTTATCATGCCTGCAAAATAGCCTGCTCCAAATCCATTGTCTATATTTACCACAACAACCCCCGGGCTGCAGGAATTGAGCATTGTCAATAATGGCGCAATCCCTCTAAAAGAAGCGCCATAGCCTACAGATGTCGGGACTGCAATAATAGGCTTTCCAACCAGCCCTGAAACAACGCTTGGCAGCACTCCATCCATCCCTGCGACAATTATAATCACGTTTGCATCTGCCAATTTATCCTTGTTGCCCAGCAGCCTGTGCAGCCCTGCAACACCAACATCATACACTCTTTCCACTTTGCTGCCCATTGCCTCTGCAACAACTGCCGCCTCCTCTGCCACACCTATGTCAGAAGTGCCTGCGCTTAAAACAAGAATCCTGCCTTTTTTTATTATTTTATTTTTATTGATGATGATTGTTTTTGAAATCTCATTGTATTTCGCGCCTTTAACGTGCTTCTTAACCTCTTTAAACATGCCCATTGTTGCCCTGGTTGCAAGCACATCAGCGTTGTTCGATGCCAGCTTCCTGACAATGCCGGTAACCTGCCCTATACTCTTATTTTGGCAGAAAACAACCTCCGGAAACCCTTTTCTTAAAGCCCTGTGATGGTCGAGCTTTGCAAAGCCAAGGTCCTCGAACGGAAGAAACTTCAATTTTTTTATGGCTTCCTCTATCCCGAGCTTTTTGCTTGCCACTCCTTCCATAACCTTCTTAATTTTCTGCTCGTCCATTTGCCACCGCATTCAAATTTCCGCTTTTGAAATCTGAAATTGTCACATCATTAAATCCAATCTCGTTGAATTTTTTTTGTATTGAAATGAAATTGTCATTTATGATGCGCTTATCATTCTCATTAACTTCGATTCTTGCCATATCATCAAAATGCCTTACCCTTAATTCCCTCATTCCAAAATCCTTCAGGAAATTTTCCGCTTCCTCAACCATTGATAGTTTTTTAAGTGTAATACCCTGCCCGTATGGAACCCTGGAAGACAAGCATGGGCTGGAAGGCTTATCCCAGGTTTGCAATCCAAGATGCCTTGCAATCTCTCTCACTTCACTTTTTGTAATTTTAGCGTCTTTCAAGGGGCTTATCACATTATTTTCGCCTGCTGCCATCAGCCCCGGCCTGTAATCCCCCAAGTCATCCAGGTTTGTGCCGTTGAGGATGTTTTTTATCCCGAGCTGCGCTGAAACAATTTTTAATTTTGAGTAAAGCTCTGATTTGCAGTAATAGCACCTATTGTTTGGATTTTTCAGGTAATCTTCATTTTTTGTTTCTTCAGTGCTTGTTATAAGATGCTTTGCTCCAATCTGTTTCGCGATTCTTTTTGCTTCTTCCAGCTCCCTTCTCGGCAATGACGGGCTGTCTGCTGTCACTGCAATAGCTTTGTCCCGCAAAGCATCATAAGATGCTTTAAGCACAAGAGTGCTGTCTATGCCGCCTGAAAACGCGACTATGGCGCTGCCCAGATTGTTTACTGATTCCTTTAACTGCTTATACTTCTGCATTAATTCGTTGCCCATTTTGCTAAAATAATCCAATCGAGTATATCATTCCCAGGCCAATTACCAGGCTGAGCAAGCCCGCAGCTGTGCTTAGCATTTTCTGCTGTTTTTGAAGTGAAATTAAGGCAAATGGCAGTGAAATCAGGCTGCTTAACAGCGCCATTCCTATTATCGAGCCTGTCCCGAATATCAAGATGTAAATCATTCCGAGCCAGAATGATTTTATTGAAGCCAAAACAAGCAGGGTAATTGCAGCGCTTCCTGCCAGGCCGTGCACCAGCCCTACAAGCAGCGATTTCTTAAATGCCAAATGCCCGTGCTTATGGCTTTTTGCCAGCCTGTGGGAATGAATATGAATATGCTCCATGCTCCCGTGCCTATGCTTATGCACGTGCATCCTGTTTCGATTTATCTTTCTGAGGGCATCCAGGCCAAGCAAAACCAGCATAACGCCGACAATAATCTCAAGCGATAATGCAATTTTGTTTGGAATTGCAGCTTTCAATGAAAGGACAATTAACCCTGCCAGGAATAAGGCAATCGTATGCCCAAAGCCCCAAAACATTCCGGATAAGGCTGATTTTTTGACTGATTTTTGCCTCGAAACAATTGTAGAGACTGCCGCAATATGGTCTATTTCAAATGCATGCCTTGCCCCCAGCAGGAGCCCGAATGCCAGCAGACTTATTGCAGTCATTTCCATTGCATTCATGATAACTGGAGTCATTTATAAATATTACATTTTTACGGTTAAGTAAAGTTCTGTGTGTCGTAGTCTAATCTTGAATATTTGGCATCATTCATTTTGTCACTTAATCTTACTTAACCCATTTTTACAAACCTGTTAATGGAATGGCTTGAAATCATTTAGAAAACCTTATAAACCATAAAAAACTTGCATTCTTTCAACATGAAAAAAGGGGGAAAAACCATAGTTGGATTGACAGAGAAAGTCAGCCTCTTTTCAGGCAATGGGAAGAAAAGAACCCTGAATGCAAAAATAGACACAGGCGCCAGCAAAAGCTCCTTGGACATCAACTTGGCGTCACAACTGAATTTAGGGCCAATTATAAAATCAAAGATGATAAAGTCCGCGCATGGCAACCGCTTAAGGCCAATAATAGAGGCTGAGCTTGAGATTGCCGGCAAGAAAATAAGATCAGAATTCACGCTGGCAGACAGGGGTCATATGAAATACAGGATGCTTGTTGGAGTCAATATACTGAAGCATGGTTTTTTAGTTGATCCGTCAAGATAAAAATAATCAGATTAAAAATTAATTAAAGTTACAATAAACTTAAAATAAAAATAAGGGAGGGAAGGTTTCAGAACGCACTTGCTTTCAAGGATAATGCCCTCCACCCACCCGTGAAGATTAAGCAATAAAGTGTATTTGCTCAATACCAAAAAAGAATCGCAAGGGGGTGGGGAACGTTATTCAAACATCAAGAGAAACAATAAACCTATTCCCCCTTAATCAATTTTTAAAAAATTCAATAAAAAATAAAATAAATCAAAAAACCAGCCAGAAAATGAAAGCAGCATTGGTGTCCTTGGGAAGCGTAAGTTCGGAATGGACTTTGGAGAGGATGAGGAATCGCTTTGAGACAGCCGACAACATAAACATAAAGAATATAGAAGTGAAGATGAATGCAAAAAGCCTTGAGGTCCTTTATGAAGGGGCTGCCCTGCAGGAATATGACTGCATTTATGCAAAGGGCTCTTTCAGGTATGCGCCTTTGCTGAGGTCATTGACTTTTGCGTTTTACGACAAAGCATATATGCCTATAAAGCCAAATTCATTCACTATAGGGCATGATAAATTACTAACTCATCTGGCTTTGCAATACAACAAAATACCAATGCCAGATACATACCTTGCTTCCACGCCCCAGGCTGCAAAAAATCTGCTGAGCGGGCTGAATTACCCCATTGTGCTTAAATTCCCGCATGGCACGCAGGGCAAGGGCGTTATGTTTGCAGACAGCTTTGCATCTGCTTCCTCGATGCTTGATGCCTTGGAAACCTTAAGGCAGCCGTTTCTGATTCAGGAATATCTGGAAACAGGAGGCGTTGATGTAAGGGCATTTGTAATCGGCGATAAAGTAGTTGCATCAACAAAAAGAAAGGCAGTCATGGGCGAAAAAAGGGCAAACATACACGCAGGCGCAAAAGGTGAAGCTTACACTTTGGATATGCACGCAAAAAAAATAGCAATCAACGCGGCAAAGGCTGTTGGCGCTGAAATCTGTGCAGTGGATATCCTGGAAAGCCACGACGGCCCGCAGGTTATTGAGGTAAATTTAAGCCCGGGGCTGCAGGGCATTACAAATGCAACGAACATTGATGTTGCGGATAAAATTGCTGAATACCTGTTTGAGCAGGCAAAAAAATTCAGGGAAAAGGGCAGGATAGGCGAAACAGACAAAATAATGAAGGAGCTGGAAAGCAAGGCTGAAAAAGAGGCAATGCAGCAGATTATAACTAACCTGGATTTCAGGTCTGACAGGATTCTGCTGCCAAAGCTTGTAACTCAAATCACAAAATTTGACGAGAAAGACGAGTTTGTGGTTAAGGCTGAGAAAGGCAAAGTTGTGATAGAGAAGTATAGCTAAAACAAATCCTCTCTTCTGAGAATAATTGTCTGGCTTCTTTCAGGGCCTAAAGAAACAATGCTTATCTTAACTCCGGTTGATTCCTCAATCCTTTTCAGGTATTTTTTTGCGTTTTCCGGCAGATTATTGTAATTCCTGATTTTGCTTATATCCTCTTTCCAGCCGTTCAGCTCTTCATAAATCGGCTGGCAGCTTTCCAGAATGCTTAAATCTGTTGTAAAGTTCTTTATTATTTTATTATTGAATTTATAGCCGGTGCATATTTTTACCTTTTGCAGGCCTGATAGGACATCAAGCTTTGTTATAACAATTGAGTCAAAGCCGTTGATTTCCGCTGAATATTTTGCAATCAGCACATCAAACCATCCAATGCGCCTTTTTCTTCCGGTTGTTGAGCCAAACTCGTTGCCCTTTTTTTGGATTCCTTCCCCTACTTTATCCTTGATTTCTGTCGGCAATGGGCCGTTGCCTACTCTTGTTACATAGGCTTTTGCAACGCCTATGGCCTTGCCTATCTTCTTTGGGCTTATTCCCAGACCGGTGCATATGCCTCCGGCAATTGCATTTGAAGATGTGACATAAGGATAGGTTCCATGATCAATGTCCAACAAAGTCCCTTGGGCTCCCTCAAAAAGGATTTTTTTATTTTTTTCTAAAAATTGATTTATCAATAAAGATGTATCTTTAACAAAAGGCCTTAATTGCTTTGCAAATTCCTGGTTTTGGTTAATGTAGTCTATAACCCTCAACCCGGTTCTTGAGGCTTTTGCAGCGTATGCAGGGCCTATGCCCCTTCCCGTTGTCCCTATCGATGCCCCGGCTTTCCTGTCCTCATCTATGTATTTTTGCAGGATGACATGGGCATTCTGGCTCACAATCAAATTGCTGGGGGAGACTTTAACTCCGCTCCGCTCCAGATTCTTGATTTCTTCAAACAGCACTTTTGGGTCAACAACAACCCCGTTGCCTATAATGTTCACGCTGCTTTTACGCAGTATCCCGGAAGGTATCAAATGCAGAACTATCTTCTTATTGTTTACTACAATGGTATGGCCCGCGTTGTTGCCACCATTAAACCTTGCAATAACATCTGCCTTTTCAGCAAGAAAATCTATGATTTTCCCTTTGCCCTCATCGCCGAACTCGCAGCCGATTATTGCAATGTTCTTCGCCATAGGAAAAAGTGGATTTTTTTAGTTATATAAAGGTTTCGCAGAATTAAAATCATCTAATCTGGATATTTAAATTAATGAGGGTTTTGTATAATCAAATCGTATAGTCTATGCTCAATAGAATTTATTAAGATTTGTGATGCAGTACTTGGATTGTAAATGTACACATTTAAGTTGAGGTTCCTGTTCAAAATTTTTCCAGCCAAAATATTAGGGTCTTCATGGCCGCGGAATCGCTCAAAAGCTTTAGAGTCAGACCTAAGCCATGCACAATGAAACAGATAAATATCTAAAGCAGTATTAGGATAGTCCCTTACTCCTGTAAAAGTGCTGGAGCTGGGAGCACTACCGGGCTCATTAGTAGAAATGCCCTTTTGCCTGAAATTTCTGGCCAATCTTCTAATTAAATAACTTTTGCCATGTCCCATAGCACCATAAACTGCTATTAAAATTGGTCTTTCATTAATTGTTTCTACTGAGGTTGTTATGCTTTGAATTCCCTCTTCTAAACTTATTATTCTGCCCATAATTTAAGTTGAGGTGCCTCTATTTTTAAACCTTTCTACCTTTACTACTATTTAATAGTTATTAAGTTTAACCCAAAACCTTTAAATACTAAAACCTCTTTCCTAGGATATGGCGCGACTTAAGAATTATAAGATTGCGACAATCGGATCTCATTCTGCACTGCAAATACTCAAAGGAGCGCAGCAGGAAGGCTTTAAGTCAATAGCCATCTGCATCAAGGGCAGGGAAAAGCCGTATAAGCTGTTTAACGTTGCCGATGAAATCATAGTTATAGAAAAATACCCTGACTTGATTAATCTCCAGGATACGCTTATAAAAAAAAATGCAATACTTGTGCCGCACGCATCCTTAATGGAATATATAGGCTTTGAGAATATTGAAAAGTTTAAAGTGCCTTACTATGGAAACAAGAAAATTCTTCGCTTTGAGTCAGACAGGAACATTGAAAGGGAATGGCTCAAGGCAGCCGGCTTGAAATTGCCCAAGATTTTCAAGAATCCAAAGGACATTGATAGGAGTGTTATTGTAAAGTTTCATGGCGCGAAGGGCGGCAAGGGCTATTTTCTTGCAAAGAATGAAAAGGACTTCAAGCAAAAAATCAAGGCACATAAGGAAGAAGAGAAGTATGTAATACAGGAATACATTGTAGGCGTTCCAATGTTTATACATTACTTCTACAGCCCTTTAACTGATGAGCTGGAGATAATGGGCTTTGACAAGAGGTATGAAAGCAATGTTGACAGCCTGGGAAGGATATCTGCAAGAGACCAGATGGCCCTGGCAAAGGTTGAGCCAAGCTACGTCATTGTCGGCAACATACCCGTTGTTGTCCGCGAATCATTTTTGCCAAGAATCATTGATATGGGTGAAAAGGTAATAAAGCAAAGCAGGAAAATAACTCCGGGCGGCTTATGGGGGCCATTCTGCCTTGAAACAATAATGACTCCCGATGAAGAGATTTTTACCTTTGAAATTTCCGCAAGAATTGTTGCAGGAACAAACCCTTATATTGAAGGCAGCCCCTACACATGGCTTAAATACAATGAGCCCATGAGCACTGGAAGAAGGATTGCGAGGGAAATCAAAATGGCTATAAAGCAGAATAAATTAAATAAGGTGTTGGGGTAAAATGAAAAAAATTACAATTTTGTCAATATTGTTTTTTTTATTGAATATTTTAATAGTTAATTCTCAGTTAGCTAAAGTGTATAATGAAGAAAACCTAGATTTTGATAGGGCTTATAGGGATAATTATTTGCAAGAACGTAATTATTTTTCTGATTTAAATTATGAAATAGTCACTGGAGGATATAGTCAAACTTCTAAAGTTGGAGGACCTTATTATAATGATTACAAAGCCATAAATTTAAACAACCAGAAAAAGTACGTTTTCGATTTACTTAGCTGTAATTCTTATGAAAAATATTGCGTATTTAGAATAAATGGAGTTCCTACAGGAAAGATTGAAAAGGGAGCAACTTTTAGACTAGATGAACAATATTCAATGAAAATCGAAGATATTGTTTTTGATTTTTGTGATAATAGGGCATTCTGCCATCTTGGTTATGAAGCTTATAATATAGTAGACTTTATTATTGATGGGACTTCTCTTGCAATTTGTGGAAATGGCGTTTGTGAATCAGGAGAGAATTGCGAAGGAGATAACTGCTGTAATGGAGAAACTATAGAATTAAAGTTTGATAGAAATAATTGTGGTGGTTGTGGTAGAGTGTGCAGTTCTGATTTGATGTGCGAGCAAGGCAAATGTATTGAATTATGCCCAGAAACTAATAGATGTGACTATTTCAAAACAAGAGGCTTCTGCCATACATCAAAAAGTCTAGGTCAATCTTGCGATTGTAATGAGGAATGTGATAGCCTTACATGTTTTAATGATAAGTGTATTTCAAGTGGAAGTGGTGATTTATCCAATTATCCTAACTTTTTGATAAAAAATAATAAATTGGAGGTAACAATTGTTGTTGGCAATAAAGCACCTTCTTCCAACGTGTTAGCACAAACAAATATAGGATTATCTTTAGCCAGTTTGGAAACAAGTGTTAATATTAAAAATAAATTGTCAAGCGAAATAATAGAAGATTTAAACCAAAATATTATTTCTGTAGGCAACCCTTGTATTAATGAAATTAGTGCTAAAATAATGGGCAATCCGGAACCATGCGGTAAAGACTTCCAAAAAGGCAAGGGTCATATTAAATTATTTGAAAATAATGGATTTTTTCATTTAGTTGTTGCAGGCTATAGTGATTTAGGCACGAAGAAAGCTGCAGATATTCTGGCTAATTATAAAAATTATGATATAAAAGGAAATGAGTATACAATCGAATTTGCGGAAGAAGAAGATATCCAAGCAGAAGTAACAACAGAACATAAAGAAACAGCAGAAGAGGGGGAAAAATCAGAAAAAATTGAGGAAGCTATTGAGAGCAAAGAAATTATAGAGGAAGAGCAAAAAATCATTGAAAAAGAAACAAAAATTAAAGGTGAAGAAGCGCAACCTATATTGAAAGAAGAAGATAATTTAATAAAAGCAATAATAAAATGGTTCAAATCGCTGTTTGGTTTTTTCAAAAAATAAAATGATAACACAACCCCAAATCAAAAAAATACTTGAAAATTACAATAAAAATGACTTGACTATTGGCACTCTTGGAGGCCATTCTGCTTTGGATATATGCAGGGGCGCAAAAAAATTAGGGTTTAATACTGTTGTTGTTGCGCAGAAAGGCCGCGAGAAAACTTATTCCGAGCATTATTTCTACAAAAACGGGAAAGGCTGCGTTGATAATGTCATCATGGTTGATAAGTTTGCTGATGTTGTGAAAAAAGACGTGCAGGAGAAGCTAAGAAGCATGAACACAATATTCATACACAACAGGTATTTCTGGGTTTACTGCAATTTCAGGGAAATTGAGGACAGGTTTTTAGTCCCTATTTTCGGGACAAGAAGCATGGTAAAGCTTGAGGAAAGAAACATTCCCAAAAACCAGTATTACCTGCTTGAGAAAGCCGGCATTAAAATCCCGAAAATCTTCAAAAAGCCAAATGAAATAAACAGGCTGTGCATTGTAAAGGTTGCTGAGGCGCAGAGAGGCTACGAAAGGGCGTTTTTCTTTGCAAACAGCTTCAATGACTACAAGAAAAAATCAGAGGAATTGCTAGCAAAGAAAATAATAACTAAAAAAGACCTGCAAAGCGCTGTTATTGAAGAGTTTATCGTTGGAGCGCAGGTCAATTTCAATTACTTCTACAGCGTCGTGGATAATAGGTTAGAGCTTATGGGCACTGACACAAGAAGGCAGACAAATATTGATGGCTTGCTGAGGCTGCCTGCCCCGGAGCAGCTTGAAGTTTTGAAGTTTGTCAAGCCAAAATTAATCGAAACAGGGCATATCGCGGTTACAATGAAAGAGTCTTTGCTTGAAAAAACATTCGACATTGGCGAAAAGTTTGTCGCGATAACAAGAAAAGAGCACAGGCCGGGGATTATAGGCCCTTTTGCACTGCAGGGCGCTGTAACTGCCGAAGAGGGCAGGGAAGACATTGTCATATTTGATGTTTCAATGAGGATTCCAGGCAGCCCCGGAACAATGTTTACCCCATACTCTGCTTATCTGCACATGGAGCCGATAAGCTATGGAGAAAGGATAGCAATGGAAATAAAAAAAGCGGCAGACAGCGATATGCTGGATTTTATATGCACTTAACGTAAAAATGACTGACACAAAATTGGAAGAGTTTATCAAAAGTCAGGTTTCTAAAGGAAAAGCGTTGGATGACATCAGGAGATTGCTGGTTTCTTCTGGCTGGTCTCAAGATGATGTCGATGGGGCAATCAATAAGCTTAAAAGCGATGCTTCAGGCTTAAAAGGGAGCAAGCTGAAAAAAAGCAACAAAATTGTATATCTGATATCTTCATTATTAATCATTGCAATAATAGCCTTGGCTATAGGTTTCATGGGAGACAAAGAGATAGAATTTAAAGGGTTTGCGCCATCCCCATTTGGTTTTTCAGGAGATTATATTATCTACCCTGCATCCGGATTTGACGCAAAAAGCGGATTGTATGTCCTTAACATTGCAGACGGCAGGGAAAAGCTGATTGAGACAATTGCATACTATCCTACAGAGGGGATTGACGGAGATTATGTTGCTTGGACTGACAATAGGTCAAATAAATGCAACCTGATGCATAACATCAATGGACCAGCGGGCAATTGTAAATTAAATCATGATGTGTATGGATATGACATTAAAGGCGATAATGTTTTTGAAGTAAAGGCAGATGAAAAAGACCAGGATTTCATAGCAATATCAAATAATAGGATAATTTATTCCGAATGCACAGAAAATGAATTCGACAAGTATAATGAATGCTTGAATGAAAATATATTTATGTTTGATATATCTAGCAACCAACATCGGCTTTTGTTGCAAAATAACCTGACAAAAACTAATTCTGGTTCTTTTCTCCCGGCACTCCAGTTGTTGGACTTTTCAAATCCCCTAATTGTATTTTTGGACAGCGTGACATATAAGCTAGGTATTCTAAATGTTGATTCAGGAAACTATATGGAGATAGACGTAGGGGGCTTGACAGATGTTGTTAAACTGACACCAAATAACCTAGTTTGGGCCAACTATGGGGATAAATCTCTGAATTACTATAACCTCGACACTAGAAAAAATATGAACATATTCAATGTTGAGCCCGGGTCATCTGATAATGAGATAGGATACCTAGAGATTGACACATTTGATGATAATGTAGTTTTTAGTCATGATAATAATTTATACTTCTATGATTCCGAGAGTGGTCAGCTAAAAAAACTAGGTTTGGGCATCGCTCCAAGAATTTATGGAGGTAAGATTATATACTTAAAAGGATTCTCAGAAAGAAAAATCAGAAAAACTAAGAAGGCGGGAGAAATGATTATATACGAGTTAAAATGATACTGGTAATTAATTTTGGCGCACAATACGTCCATCTCATTGCCCGCAGGATAAGGGAGCTTGGCGTTTATTCCGAGATAAGGCCGTATGATATAACCTATTCTGAAATCAAAAAACTGAAGCCTCAGGGCATTGTCCTTTCAGGGGGCCCTGCTTCTGTCTATGAAAAAAATTCCCCACATCTGGACAAAAAAATCCTTGAATCAGGAATTCCTGTTCTGGGCATCTGCTACGGGCTGCAGCTAATTGGAAAATATTATGGAAAAGTTTTGCCCGGCAAATTAAAGGAATTCGGGAAAAAATACCTGAATGTCAAAAGGCAGGGCAGGCTGCTAAGAGGCTTAGGCAAAAAAGAGCAGATATGGATGAGCCATGGTGATTTGGTGGAAAAACTGCCAAAGGATTTTGAGATTTTAGGCTCTACTGACACATGCAAAATAGCAGCAATGGAAAATAACAGTGCAAAGCTTTACGGCGTTCAATTCCATCCGGAAGTTGCGCATACACCGAAAGGGACGCAGATACTGAAAAATTTTGTTTTTGGCATCTGCAGGGCAAAAAAGGACTGGGACATAGGGGATTTGAAGGAAAGCCTGATTGGGGAAATAAGGCAGAAAGTAAACAATGACTATGTCATAATGGGCACATCAGGCGGAGTTGACAGCACTGTAGCTGCCGTTTTAATACACAAGGCAATCGGCAACAGGATTTTTTGCGTTTTTATCGACCACGGGCTTATAAGGAAAGATGAGGCTGAGGAAGTGAAAAGCGCGTTCAGGAGATTTAATTTCAGGCATTTTTACATGATTGATGCCTCAAAAATATTTCTGGAAAGGCTGAAAGGAGTTATAGACCCTGAGCAGAAAAGGAAAATAATTGCGCATACTTTCATCAGGGTTTTTGAGGAAAAAGTAAAGGAGCTTGAAAGGAAAAACCCGAAGATAAGGTTTTTGGGCCAAGGCACGATTTACCCTGACAGGATTGAGACAGCGCAGCCTTCAAAGCAGGCTGACAAGATAAAAAGCCACCATAATGTCGCTTTGCCTAAAAAGATGAAATTAAAAGTTTTGGAGCCGTTAAGGGAATTTTACAAGGACGAGGTAAGAAAGCTTGGAAGGGAGCTTAAGCTGCCTGAAAATGTCATTGGAAGGCACCCGTTTCCAGGCCCTGGGCTGGCTATAAGGATTCTGGGCGAAGTAACAAAGGAAAAGCTTGAAATTTTAAGGAATGCTGACCATGTCTACATTGACGAACTGAAAAAATCAGGTTATTACAATAAAATATGGCAGGCATTTGCTGCCTTGATTCCTGTAAAGACAGTCGGCGTTATGGGTGATGCAAGGACTTATGAATATATTATCAGCTTGAGGGCAGTCACTTCAAAAGATGCAATGACAGCAGACTGGGCAAAATTGCCAGACTGGCTATTAGAAAGGATTTCTCTAGAATAATCAATGAAGTCCGCGGAGTTAACAGGGTTTTGTATGACATTTCCCAAAAGCCGCCTGCAACTATAGAGTATGAGTGAAAGTGCGGATAACGTATGTGATTGCTGTTAATCTCTCCAGAATACTTGCAGGGACTAAAATTTAGTGCAACGATGCCAAAGGCAAAATTTTAGAGTTAAAGCGAACTCTGGGATGGCGGGAACGCCAGAAGTTTTTATAATATTTCAGATTGTCACCGTCGTTTTCGTAAGTTGGGGGCTGTTTATTTTTTAAACCACTTTTTTGCATTTGGTCTACGATGAGGACAGCCAGGCCAACAACAAGGTCTACGCTTCCCTTTGAGAAGTTCTGAACGTAATCTCGCTATATGATCTTTTCTTGTTTCTGATTTTTTGACAATAGTAGTCCAGCAGATCCACTCGTTGCGTGCAAGAGGTGTAAGGTTATTCCATTTCGCAAGCACATCTGAATCAGAAGTTAGAACTTCTCGTAAATCCGTTGGCACTTTATGTGCTACGCCCGTGGCGATTTCTTTTTTGGTCATGTTCTTTTCCCCTTATTTTTCTATTGATTAACTCTGGTATTTGCACTTATTTTTTCCTTATTCAAAGACATGGCAACAATTTGCTTAATTCTTTTTTTACGGGTTTCTTCGCCTTTTATTCGCAGCAGCCAACGATAAAAAGTTCTTTTGGCAGAGGGGGGAAAATCATTGAAATTTTTCCATGCGGCTTTATTTTTCTTTAATTCTTCTTCCAGCTCTTTTGACATAGCAGGGTTTTTTGGAATGCCGTGGTCATGCGTAGGGCGTGACAATCCTTCATCATAATATTTTAAACCTGTTGAGGTCATAAGCCCTCGCTTGATCAAATCTTTTGCGTAGGACAGTGTGTTGTCGCTCCATTTTGAATTTTTGTTTCTTTTGGCAAAGTTTCGCAGAAATTTGTCTTCGTCTATGCGTTTTATCGTTGTGTCAATCCAGCCAAAACAGATTGCTTCTTCTATGAGTTCCCGATGCGAAGGAAATGGTTTGCCAGTATGTTTTTTGTATATAATAACAGCAACTTTATTTTCTGTCTCATGGTTTTTCTCAAGCCATTTTCTGAAGTCTTTTCTTGAAAAAGCAGCCACGCTTTTTACTTTCTTCTTTTTCATTCTTTTACAAAAGTTATAGAAGGCAAAATTAATCCCCTTTATTTAAATACTTTTATTGAACTAGATGCTTACTTCCCCACCATAGTTTTAAATCCGCCATAAGCCATGCGCTTCATGTCAAATGGCATAGCCATTTTATTCTTGCCATACTTCTTATCGAAATACGCCATTACTTTCTTATTGACTGCATCACGATTCTTGCGCGACTTGTAAACGATAAAAGAAAACCAAACAGCCTCATTCTTTTTAGTTTTTGCCATCTTCGGAAAAGTAAATAAGACGAACTTTGGCTTTGCATCGTCTATCATGCATTCCTTGTAATCAAGAGCTCCGAAACGCTTCCAAACCTGCGCTGCTTCTCGCGCCATCTTTTTGTACTTTGCAGTATTCTTCTTTGGAATCGAAAGCACAAACCCGTCAACATATGTCATAATGGCCTGTAAGCTTGAATCTTTATTAAAGTTTTCGTTTTCAGCTCCCAACTTTTCGTTTTTCTTTCAGTAGGCGACAATCTGCTATTTAGGGGTGGGTGGTCGGGGGTTCAAAGTTCGCTTTAATTGAAATAACTTAAGGAATTCTTGTTAAGTTCGTTTTCGGCTACGAAGTGTGGGAAAACTGCGTCCGCAGAGTTTTTGAGTTGCCGTAAATTCAGTTGCTGCCGTAGTTTTTTATTATAGCGTTACCATATATTACTGCGAAGCAGTCTATCTATTCGTAATCGGGGGCTTTAGTTCGTTTTCGTCAGTAGTTGAGAATCGGGGGCTAGTTTTTGGCTATTCTTTAGGGTTCGGGGGCGAAGAATAGCTTAATTGAATTATTATTAGACTTTAATTCACTTATTTTATAGTGCTATTTAGTTAGATAAAGTAATGTTTAAATAGGAGAACTATAATATCTCTATAATCTTAAAAAAGAGGGTGAAATGGTGAAAAAAAAGTTTAGTTTGTTTTTAATTGCTAGTTTAGTTCTATCTATATTAACTGTTTTGCCTGGAGTTTCTGCGACCCCTGCACGCCCCTATACAGGGGCAAGTGGATTATTTGACTTTATAGAAACTTGCATCGGTAATTCATGTGATTTGATAGAATCCTGTAGGTCTCAAGCACATACAAAAACAGTCGCGGTAGAAAAGGAAGCAATTGAATGCTTTGCAGAACCTGGAGACCCAACTCCTCGTGGCTGCTATGGCATCACGGCAAAATGGAATAATCATTGGAGTGGCGGGGATAGTTATGTTCCCGATACTGATGGTTGGGCAGATGATTATTTTAGGGCGTTTACTTCGGAATGTGAAGCAGCCAAACCCCAGGAAGCAGCAGAAACTGAATTACAGGCAGCAGCAGATGAAGAGAACGAGCTACAGGCAGAAATGGATTTGTTATTAAATGAAATAGCTGATATCTGTGTTGGTATTGAGGGATGCAAGCCCGGAGACAGGGAAAGTCCTGGTTATTTCAATGATATCATCAATAGCATCATTAAGCTTCACAGTGACAGTTGCGATAAGGGACAATGCATCAAAGTACCC
>JAGVXV010000054.1 GCA_018303625.1 Candidatus Woesearchaeota archaeon | reverse complement strand
TGCCTTACTTCCTTCGGCCTGTAAACCTCATTTATTGCCCCCTCAACATCACTTTCATCGTACCCGTAAGAAACAAGGTAGTTTTTTATTGTCTTTAGGTCAAAGCCTTTCTGCAATTGTTCCCTGATGTAAGAAGCCAGCCTATTAGCCATTATTTTTAATTTTTGATTTTATTATTTAAATATTGTGATGTTTGTACTAACTAACCTACAGTATTTTAATTTTTAATGTAGAATTAAACTGTTTTTCTTTATACTTATTTGCTTTTTTTTCTAGCCTTAGCAAATAATTGCCTATTCGATCTCTCCTGCCATGAACTATAGGGGATGTACGTCCCTTTTAATGTGGCCTCGTCTAGGCCAAGCGTTTTTGCTATAACATCATATCTCGGATTTCTTTCATTTAATACTTCATCAAAATAATCGCGTACCCTCCGCGCACTCAATACGGGAGTCGCCAACTCAGACATATATGCGCCGCTTAAATTCGCAAGAGCTATAGTTGTTTCTTGAGGCATTGTCCTTACGCCACTCTTAGACACAGGTGCAAATTTTGGAGTGCCTCCCACTCCTTGATTTACAGTTGCTAATGCATATGCGTTAAATGCAAAAAAGGCTAAATCTGATGCTTTCAGTTCACTATCATTTACACCTTGCAGCTTAGTGGCCAAATAAATATTAGCCCCATCGCTTCCCGAGCCTATTTCATAATGGCTTAATGAAAGTCCGATCACATTAAAAGGGTCTATGCGCATCTGGCGGACTTTTTTAGCTTTCTTATCATAGGCAACAATTATAAAAAATGTCATATTCCTAGTATCTTGCTTGTAAGCGTCAAATTTCTGTGTTGACTCCCTGACAGCCTGCTGCTCATACTGTTTTCTTTCACCTTCATTTGCGATTAGGCCTAACTTTTTCGCAATATGCTCTCTTTCAATTCTAGTCCAATCTTCGTCTGAAGAGTCGATAACCTTTTTGTAAGCTATAAAAGTCGAATTTGCAAATTCGTCTAAAGTTTTACCAATATTTCTCTGAAGATTGTTTATAACTTCGAGAACTAGGTTACTGCCACCAGTGCCGAATATAACTCCATGATAGTCTTTTCTTGAAAAAGTGCCCATCTTATCAACATTAGAATCGCTTTGCCTTCCCCAGCCAGATGCCCTGCTGTCAGTTATAATTGCAGCCTCAAGCCCGTTTGAAAGATATATCCCTACTGTCATACTATAAGCAAAAGATAGGTCTTATTTAAATATTTCTTTTTTTACTACTATTTAGATAAAACATAATAACCTCGGATATTCCCGATAATATGGAAATAAATAAAAACCCCAAAAATAAAGTTAAAATTGATGTTCAAAGACCGCTTTGATGCAGGAAAGCAGCTTGCAGAAAAATTAATCAAATACAAGGGAAGAAAAGGCACCATAGTCTTTGGCATTCCAAGGGGCGGCGTTGAAATCGGCTTTGAAATTTCTAGAAAATTGAAATTGCCTTTAGAGCCCATCATAACAAAAAAAATCGGCTTTCCGGGAAATGAGGAATATGCAATTGGAGCGGTAGGCCCGGGAAAAGAATATATCCTGGATGATGATGCAATCAAAGGCAGCGGAATAAGCCGCGATTACATTAATGAAGAGATCGAGAGCTTAAACCGATTAATTGAAGAGAGGTATAAGGCATATAAAATAAAAAAACTGCCCAATGCAAGAAATAAAAACATTATCCTTGCTGATGATGGCATTGCAACAGGCAACACAATGAAATTAAGCATCCAATTATTGAGAAAGCAAAAGCCGAAAAAGATAATCCTTGCAGTTCCAGTTGCGCCAAAAGACTCGATAAAGATGCTTAAAAGCCATGCCGATGAATTAATCTGCTTAGATACGCCATTAGCATTTTTCGCAATCGGCCAGTTTTATGAGAACTTTGCCCAGGTTTCTGATGAGCAGGTTATTGAGTATTTGGAGAAGGGGAAAGATTATAGAAAAGTTTAAATATAAGATATATCTTACTTATCTTATAAATAAGATTTGAGGTGATATAAAATGACAGAAATAATAGAAATGGGCAAAATCAGCTCCCGCGGCCAAGTTGCAATACCTTCAGATATAAGGAATAAGCTAAAGTTGCATGAAGGCTCAAAAGTGCTGTTTTTCTTGGAAAATGATACACTGCTGATGAAGAAAGTTGAGGCAGAGACTTTTGCCGAGATTACAAGGCCTTTAAGGGAAGCTGCGAAAAAAGCTGGCTTGAAAGAGTCAGATGTTCCCGGGATTATCCATAGATACAGACAAAAAAGATGAAAATAACTCTGGACACTAATTCTTTGATTTCAGCTGCTTTTTGGCATGGCGATTCTTTTGAAATAGTCAGTATGGTTGAAAATGGGCAAATTTCTTTGATTCTCTCAAAAAGTATTATTAAGGAGTTCTTTGGGGTTTTGCATTACAAAGAAATTCAAGAAAAGATTAAAAATAAAAATTTGGAAATGAAAAGATCAGTTGCTAAAATTGTATCCATTTCCTCAATTGTTGAGCCGACACAAAAATTTAATGCTTGTGAAGATGAAAAAGACAATATCATTCTTGAATGTGCTGTTGAAGGCAGGGTTGATTATATTATAAGCCAAGACAACCATTTGCTTAAGCTTAAAGAGTTTAAGGGAATAAAGATAGTAACTCCGAAAGAATTTTTGCAAAGGTTGAAAACAAAATAAATTAAAATTGTTTGCCCAGGTTTCCGATGGGCAGGTTATTGAGTATTTGGAAAAAGCTAAAGAGTTTATCCTAAATTCAGCATAAATTAAGTATTAACTCAGTATTAAAATGTATATAAAATATGCTAAAAAAAGTATAAATTAAGCATAAACTAAAAAGAAAAACTTTATATACTGATATACAAATTAGTGATATTTAAGCTGTATTTATGCTAGAATAAGTATAAAAAGAGGATGAAATGAGCATACAGATAAGGATTAGTGTTTCTAAGGAAATTAATGATTTACTTGAAAAAGTAGCCAAAAAGCTGGGCAAAAAGAAATCCATGCTGGCAAGAGAGCTAATGGAGCAGAAAATGTATGACAATAAATGGATACAAACCAAGCTAAGAGAGGTGTTTGATGAGGAGGAATAAGGCCCAGGCAAGTGTATTTATTATAATAGGGACTATACTTTTAATAGCGGCAGGCATCTATTTTTATGCCAGGCAGCAGACTTTAAGGCAAATATCTCCTGAAATTGAGATTTCTTTGGAAGAAGTGCCGAGCGAATTCGAGCCTGTGAGAAGTTTTGTAACCAGCTGCCTGGAAGACACAAGCGCTGAAGGATTAAGCTTGATTGGAAAGCAGGGAGGCTATGCAGGCTTTAATTCCGACTACTCGGGCCAGAGCTTCTCATTAAGCAATGACCCTACCGATACGGATGCAGTTGAATTTGCCCCAAATTCAGGATTAAGGATACCTTACTGGCATTATCTAAGCAGCCCGAATGATTGTGAAAATTGCAAATTTGAGTCAAAAAGGCCTGAATTAAGGCAAGGCGAAAATTCGATACAAAGCCAATTAAGCAAATATGTTGAAAACAATATTGACAGATGCCTTGATAATTTCAACGCTTTGAAAGAGCAGGGCTTTGACATAGCGGCAACAGAAAAAAATGTTGAAGCAACCATAACAGAAAATGATGTTGCCGTTGTTTTGAATTATGATTTAAATGTCCAGAAAGAAAATGCAAAAGCAGCAATGACAAAATTCTTTGTCGTTTTGCCTGTCAGCCTGCAGAAAATCTATAATCTTGCAACTGCGATAACCAACATGCAGGCGGAGCATAGGTTCCTGGAAAAAGCCGCAATCAACCTTGTATCATCGTTTGCCGGCGTTGATAAGGAAAAATTGCCTCCTTTGACTGATATGCGCTTCCAGTTTGGAAGCTCGACAAACTGGATTAAGAGCGACGTGAAAACCAAAGTAACCCAAGTCCTGCTGAGCTATGTGCCATTGTTTCAGGTGCATAGCACAAGAAACTACGACAGGAATGTTTTTGATTCAGAGCTAAGGCAGTCTTTATATGATGATTTTATAGTGCCCCTGCAGGGCGAATCCTACCCTAATCTCGAGGCTTCATTTTCATACCTTGACTTCTGGCCGATTTATTTTGACTTAAACTGCAACGGCGAATTTTGCGAGCCGGAAAGCGCAAGCTCGGATTTATTGTCTTTAGTCGGAATCCAGAGGTATAATTTTGTTTATGATGTGTCATTCCCCGCTTATGTTGAAATCAAAGAGCCAGATGCGCTTGATGGAAGAGGCTTTAACTTCAATTTTTTCCTTGAGGCAAATTTAAGGAACAATGAGCCGTTGCCCGTCAATGTTGCGCCATTGCAGGCAGCAGCATTGAGCTTTGGCTCGCAGCTTTGTGATTTGGGGAACAGGAACAGCGCAGATGTTGAAATCAATATCAGGGATGAAGGCGCAAATCTGCCGCTGGAAGATGTGCAGGTAACTTATACTGTAACTGATGAAACCTGCTTTATCGGCGCTACAAATAGCAAGGGGAAATTAACTGCAAAATTCCCGACAGGCGCTATAGGGGGCGTTGCCCATTTCATCAGAGAGGATTACCTGAAAAAAGCAGTGCCTTTTGACGCAGGCCTGGAGAAAAAGGCAATAGAGATTCAATTAGAGCCTGTTAAAACAAAAAAAATAATTGTTGACAAAAAGAAGCTTGTCAAGACAGCAAACGGCTGGGAATTCCAGAATACACCCTTTCACTTAAGCCTAAAGGAGGAAGCGGTAATCACATTAAAAAGAAACAGTCCCTTGCAGGATGAGGAATACACAACCGCAGCTTCTTATAGCCTAAACCAGCCTGCAGAAATAAGGATTGCGCCCGGAAGCTACGAAGCAACAATCACTTTATTTCTGAAAGACAGGCTTGCAATTCCCGAAAGAAAAGTCAGGGCAAGAAGCGGCTTGTTCGAGAAAAAAGAGTACACTATTCCCGGAATCGAGTTTAATGAGCAAAGCCCATTCCCCTCAGGAGGCCTGAAGCTCAACGTTACACTAAACCCGGCTGATATTGAAAGGTATGATACAATTGTGTTTTACGCTGTAAGCCCAGCTCTCCAGGACATTCCTGAATCAGAGCGAGTTATAGAGGATTTGCAGGAGACAAGCAAGGCCGAATACTACTCAAAGGTTTACCAGCTGGCTTTGCAGCCGGCATTTGAATAAGATGAAAACAAAAAACTTAGAGATGAACAAGCAAAATAAGGCATTTAAATGCATTCAAGCAGGAAATCGCAGTTTTTTTAAATTTTATTTTTTTAAACAATAATAAAAAATGAAAATAAACAAAAAACAGCCAAAAAAATTGTGAATGCTGAATATAAAAATAATTGGAAAATACAATAAAAACAAAAAATGCCAAACAAAAAGTTCCAATAAAAAATTCAATAAAAATTTTTCAAAAAATAATTTATAAAAAAATGAATAAAAAAACTTCATTGCAAATAATTGCATTGTTTTTAATAGAATTGACTCTAATCCTACCTATCTATTCTGCAATGGTTTTTGCTGACCTGAGCAGCATACAGGCAAAAGGCATTGACGGCGTGAATAATTTCATTCGCGAGCAGGATTTCATTGCATTTAAGGCAACAGCCTCGATTTCTGGAGATTCACAGATAACTCCGAACCAGGTTGTTTTGGGAAGCAGCAATAATTTTGATACTTGCAATGCTGCTGTCAATGGCTTTGAATGCAGCCTGAGATTTCCTTCCAATAGCACGGATATATTTGACCCAAGGGCAATCCCCTACACAATAAACCTGAAAAATGACAATGGCAATATTGTCGATACAAAAAGCGATAACCTGTATGTTGACAACCTGAAGCCAACTGTTGCTTTATTCCAGGCACAATCCGAGTTAATCAAAAGCGGCGATATTGAATTCAAGTTCAGCATATCAGACATTGCATGCGATGATGCAAGCTGCAGCGGAAAATGCTCTGGAATAAAAAAAATTGAGTTCTTCACTTTGGACGGAAAATTCAATGAAACAAAGAACATAGACACAGCTTCCTGCGGCATAACCGATATTCTGGCAAAGCCAACCAGCGTTTTTGGAGACGGAACGCATTCTGTCTTCGCAAGGGCTTTTGACAGGCTAAACAAGCCCTCTGATACAATTTCAACAACATTCAAGGTTGATGCAACTGCTCCTGTAATACTTGCAAACACCTTTAAAATAACAGATAGCAGCAATTTTGAAATTAATTTCGTAGCGCCTACAAATGCCCCGGTTTTGGCAAAAGTCGATATCAGGGCAGATGACTTAAACAAAAGTTCCGTTATTGGGGACTTTTCAGCGTTGGGCTATCGGGACGGAATAAAGGCAGGCTGCCCAGAAACAATAAAAAATATAACAACATGCACTTGGGAAATAAACTTAAACTCAAACGAGGCAGGCACTAAAAATATCAGGCTTGAAGCATCTGATTTGGCCGGAAACAAGGAAGTCGTTGCAATACCCAAAAACTTTGATTTGGATGCAACAGGGCCGGAAGTAAAATCCTTGAAAAGCGCAAGGGCAAAAGACGATAAAAATTTTGCCAAGCCAAAAGGAAATAAATTCATAGCTGAATTCAAAGAGGATGGGGCAGGAATAAATCCAGAAGATGCTTTGTTGAATATCGAGAACAAAGCCATTCAGGCAACTAATTGCACTCCTTCCGGGGTTTGCATCTGGGACAATGTTGATATCTCCTCTAGCGGCAAAGTAACAGTTGCAATCAAGGACGCAAAAGACAGGCTGGGCAATGCTCTTAAAGCGGCATTTTCCATTGAAGCAATTGTTGATGTAAATGCACCCGTTGTATCGAATGTTTCCATACAAAGCCTGGGAGACGGCACTTCAAAGCCGATTGAAAATGTCATAAAAACAGGCGACTCATTGAATATTGTTGCCTTTGTTAAAGACGATGCTATTGAAAGCGCTGTTGCTGACTTGTCAGGCATTGTTTCCTCTGATCCAAACGGGACTGATGTGAAAAACTTCCCGGGCAATTGCCTGAATACAGCGGGAAACTCATGGCAATGCGTTTTTACAACGCCTGCAATAGATATTTCAGGGTTTATCGACAGCTCTGTTTTCCTCACCTTTACTGATATTGC
>JAGVXV010000010.1 GCA_018303625.1 Candidatus Woesearchaeota archaeon | reverse complement strand
ATGCTGGGCAGCATTTATGACGGAATCCAGAGGCCCCTGCCGATTTTGATAAAGCAGATGGGGGATTTCATCAAAAGGGGCGTAGATGCTCCCGGCCTGGATGCGCAAAAAAAATGGGATTTCAAAGCGCTTTTGAAAAACGGGGATTCAGTCTCCGGTGGAAGCATAATCGGGGAAGTTGAGGAAAATCCCGGAATAATGCATAAAATCATGGTGCCTCCGAACCAAAACGGCAAGATTAAGGAAATCAAATCAGGAAAATTCACAGTTAATGATATCATCGGAAAACTTGATAACGGATTTGAGTTAAGGCTGAAGCACAACTGGCCTGTAAGGGTTGCAAGGCCTGTTGCATCAAAATTAAAGCCGGAGTTTCCCCTAATAACTGGCCAAAGGATTTTTGATGCACTGTTTCCTTTGGCAAAAGGCGGTGTTGCAGCAATTCCGGGGCCTTTCGGGGCCGGAAAAACAGTGAGCCAGCAGCAGCTTGCAAAATGGAGCGATGCAGACATTATTGTTTATGTCGGCTGCGGCGAGAGGGGAAATGAAATGACAGAAGTTCTGACGGAATTTCCAAGGCTTATCGATCCAAGAAGCGGAAAGCCATTAATGAACAGGACAGTTTTGATTGCGAACACTTCCAATATGCCTGTTGCGGCGAGGGAGGCAAGCATTTATACCGGAGTTACAATTGCAGAATACTATAGGGATATGGGATACAGTGTTGCCTTGATGGCAGATTCAACTTCAAGATGGGCCGAAGCAATGAGGGAGATAAGCTCTAGGCTTGAGGAAATGCCTGGCGAAGAAGGATACCCTGCTTATTTAAGCACAAGATTGGCGCAGTTTTACGAAAGGGCCGGTAGAGTCATTCCCCTGGGAACAAAGAAAGAAGGCTCTGTTTCAATAATCGGGGCTGTAAGCCCTCCTGGAGGGGATTTTTCAGAGCCGGTAACGCAAAGCACGCTCAGGGTTACAAAATGCTTCTGGGCTTTGGACGCAAAGCTTGCCCAAAGAAGGCATTTTCCATCTATAAACTGGCTTACCTCCTACTCATTATACCTGAATGTTTTGGATGAGTGGTTTACCTCAAAAGTTGCTCCTGACTGGATGCAGAATGTAGGGGAGATAATGAGCATTTTGCAGGAAGAGGAAAAGCTGATGGAAATTGTGCAGCTTGTCGGAAGCGATGCATTGCCTGAAAGGCAGCAAATTGTGCTTCAAGTGGCAAGAATGGCAAGAGAAATTTTATTGCAGCAAAACGCTTTCCACGAGATTGACACCTACAGCGAGCTTAAAAAAACATACCTTATAATGAAAAGCATACTCCACTTTTCAAAGCTTGCAAACCAGGCTCTTGACAGGAATGTCAGGGTCCAGCAAATGCTCCAGGTAAAGTCAAAGGACAAGCTCGCAGAGGTGAAATTCACCAGGGACTATGAGAAATTCATAGGAGAGGTTACAAAGGAAATGGACAGGGAGTTTGATGAGCTATAGGGTGTTTTTATGAAAGAATACAAAACAATAAGCAGGGTTGCAGGGCCTTTAATCTTTGTTGAAAAAACAGATCCAATAGGCTATGGCGATTTGGTAAAGATAAGCTTGCCTGACGGCATCATTAAAAACGGCCAGGTTCTTGATACATCAGACGACATAGTTGTTGTCCAGATATTTGAAGGCACATCAGGAATTGACAAAGACACCAGAGTAAAATTTTTGGGAGAAACATTGAAGCTAAGCGTCTCAAAAGAGATGCTTGGCAGGGTTTTAAGCGGCTCAGGAAAGCCGATAGACAACGGGCCGGAAATAATCCCGGAAAAAAAGCTCGATATTATCGGAGCTGCAATAAACCCTTTTTCAAGAGGCAGCCCCCACGACTTTATACAGACCGGAGTATCAACAATAGACGCAATGAATACCCTGGTTAGGGGCCAGAAACTGCCATTGTTTTCAGGCTCTGGCCTGCCGCATAATGAAATCGCCCTGCAGATAGCAAGGCAGGCAAAAGTTGTCGGCAAGAAAGAGAATTTTGTTGTTATTTTCGCCGCAATGGGCATAACTAATGAAGAAGCACAATATTTCATAAATGATTTCCAGAGAACAGGGGCTTTGCAGAGAAGCGTTGTTTTCCTTAATCTTGCAAATGACCCTGCTGTAGAGAGGCTTGTAACGCCAAGAATGGCTTTGACAGCAGCTGAATATTTTGCATTTGAGCATGATGCGCATGTCCTCGTGATTTTAACGGATATGACCAATTATTGCGAAAGCTTAAGAGAGATAGGCGCGGCAAGGGAAGAAATTCCCGGAAGAAGAGGCTATCCAGGGTACATGTACACTGATTTGGCAATGATATATGAAAGAGCTGGTGTTATCAAGGGAAAGAAAGGAAGCATTACCCAAATCCCAATATTGACAATGGTTGGCGATGATATAACTCATCCTATTCCGGATTTAACCGGCTATATAACTGAAGGGCAGATTGTTTTAGCGAGAGAACTGCATAGGAAAGGAGTTTACCCCAACATAGATGTTCTTCCATCACTTTCCAGGCTGATGAATCTCGGCATCGGCGCTGAAAAAACAAGGGAAGACCATAAGCAGGTTTCCGACCAGTTGTACGCAGCTTATGCCGAAGGCCGTGATTTAAGGGGCCTTGTTGCGATTGTCGGAGAAGAGGCTTTATCATCAAGAGATAAAAACTTCCTTAAGTTAGCTGCAGAATTTGAAGACAAGTTCGTAAGGCAGAAAAAAGATGAGGACAGGAGCATTTCCCAGACTTTGGATTTGGGATGGAAACTGCTTGGATTATTGCCGGAAAATGAATTGACAAGGATAAGCCCGGAGCTGAGGAAGAGATACTACAAATCTCGAGAAGCTGAAGAGAAAAAAGAGTCAGGATAAAAATAGCGAGGCAGTGATTTTATGGACTCCGGTGATGTTAATCTGGAAGGAAGGCTAGGCGGTGGTAGCATGGTTGTGGCTGTGGAACAAGAGCAAGCTGTAAAAATTAGGGAAATAAGGGATTTGAGATTAGATTGGGCTGAAATTACCCCAATAACGATAAGTGAAGTAGGCCATGAAGAAGCAAGAAGATACTTACAAGTTCTTAATAATACTGAAAAACCAATAGACACTCATGTTTACCTGTGCAGCGATGTGAGGAATGAGGTGTTAAGGGTTATTCTAAGCCAGATACCTGGTGTTGCAACTTATAATACAGCAGGCAATACTCTTTACAATTCCCAAAAAAAACCTACGGTTGTGATTGCCCATGAAGTATGCGGGGCAGTGAAATACGCAAGAGAGCATGGCTTAGATGACCATGCGCATTTAGAGGCTTTCAAAACTATGGTTGACGGAGATGCTATAGAAAATGCAAAAAGACAATTGCATAAAGTTGAAGAAGCATATAGGGCGGGAGTACTTTTTTTTGACCATGCGAAAGGCAGAATTTTTGATGTACCTAATCAACATTACGCTAGAAGTGGAACCAGGCTGAAACTTTTAGAGGAATTAAAGCCTTGCCTGGAAGAATGGTATACTAAAAGAGATATTGATGAATTTGCCTCGGGGCAGGATCCAAATATAATTCTTGTTAACAATGTACATAGCTCCCCAACGGGGTTTGGAATATTTCAAATAGATTTGCAGTTAAATTCATTCGACCCTATTATAAGAGACTCCCTTTATTATGCAATGACTCATGCCTTAAACGGAAATGGGAACAGTTTTGCTCATACTAAATCAACAATTTTTGCATTTAGGCAGGGAAGGGATTTGCCTACTGGATTAAGGGAATTTTTAAGCGGAGAAGACCAGACATTTATTCGGGATTATATTGGGAGAGGAGGGTCGGTATTCCTAGCAAGAATCGGAGATACTCCTTCACAAAAGGCAATATACCAATTAAAAATACCAATACAAAATGGCCCAGGACATTAAACCAACAAGATCCGAATTATTGAAAGTAAAAAAGCAGATTAAGTTAGCTAAATCAGGCTACAGCCTGCTGAAGAAGAAAAGAGATGGTCTTATTCTCGAATTTTTTGAAATCCTGAAGAAGGCAAAAACGCTGAGGGAAGAGCTGGTTAGCGAATACCAAACAGCGCTGGAAAAGATGAATATAGCAAGAACACTGGAAGGCGACCTCAAAATAAAGTCAATAGCAATGGCAATAAAAGATATTCCCGAAGTTTCTTTGCAGACAAAAAACATAATGGGGGTTAAGGTGCCTAAAATTGAAAGCAAATCTTTGCAAAAGCATTTTTTGGAAAGGGGCTATGGATTTTACAATTCAGCATCAATTGACGAGGCAGCAGCCGCTTATGAAAAAGTCGTTGAAAAAATAATCCTGGCGGCAGAGGTTGAAACTTCCATGAGAAAGCTGCTGAGAGAGATTGAAAAGACAAAGAGAAGGGTAAATGCATTGGAGTATGTTGTTATGCCCAGGCTCGACCAGGTGAAAAATTTCATAAACCTGCGCCTGGAGGAGATGGAAAGAGAGAACATATTCAGGATGAAAAGGATAAAAGTCAGGGCATGATGGCAAAAAAACCCGCTAAAAGGAAATTCCTAATATGGTTTGTCATTGCAATCACTGCGATAAACTTTTTGCTCATCATCGGGTTTTTTATTTATTTGTACTTTTGGGTTAAGGCTAGAGTTTAGAAACATTTAAATATAACATTGATTCTGATTCCATTTTAAAGTAGTTAAATGATTTTGTGATAATTTATGTCAGTCCAGCCGAATCCAAAATTGGGCATAGATCCTGAGTCAGGCGCTTTTTCTTTAGATAATCTCGTAACACAATTGGAAGCGGCCCAAAAAGCACGCCAGAATGCTTTAGGGATGGTTGAGCAAGCAGAAGCAGACATTCTAAAGGCGCGTGCTGTGAGGGGACTCACAAATGCTCTTTTGGGCAATAGTAGGACAAGAGATGAAAGTGCTTATCTGCTCTCAATGCTTTATAGGCATGATGAGGAAATAGACCCTAATGAGTTTAACATCGCTCCGATTGTGAGGCGATTAGAGATTGCGGAAAAAATATTAGGTTATAAATCTGACAGTGGGGAGAAAAGATTCAGCTTAGAACAGGCAGCTGATATAGCGAATAAGGTAACAAGTGTAGCCAGAGTGGATATTCAAAGTGTAACGGGAATCGTGGAGTTTTATCTTGAAGTTCTAAAGAAGGTAAAATTAGATGACGGCATTGCATTGGGAGACAAACCTGAAAGCATATCACAATTTGGAGATGTTGTTAGAGCTATTATCAAAGAGGCATCAGATACAATCGGCAAAGGAAAACCTGATGAGAACCTGTCTTTGTCCAGACTTATATTATTTGGAGAAAAAGAGTTTCCGGACATGCGCATCGGCCAAAGCCTAAAAGATATAGCCTGCTCTACATCTTCTGCATATCAGGCGGCAGCCGCAACTCTAAGATACAATAGGACACGAGATGAAGCCAGAGAAGTATTAAAATCGTTTTACGGACTCACAGGCAAGGTTAATGCCCCCCAAGCACTTTACACCATATTTGATGCTATTGAGGGAACAAGAATTCCCGTCCTAAAAGCTGCTCAACTTATCCAATACTTATCCATGAGGTCTGATCATTATGAGACTGACTTTTTCGACATAATGAAGGCATTCGATAAAAGTGTAAGATATATACTATCCTCTCAAGGCGTGCAAGTAAGCGAGTTTATTTTAAGAATTGAAGAAGGAAGGAGTAAGGCATTAAAGTATATCACTGATGAAAGAACTCGCTTAAAAAAGGAGATAGCGGAAATTGAGGGAGATAGCCATATACCAGTATTAGTTAGAAAGGGTTTGGATGGTAAACAAAGATTGGATGAACTGAAAAGACAGTTAAGCTCAAATGAAAAACCAACTTACGATGCAGTAAAATTGGCTGATTATGTAATTCAGTCATTTAGCCCAAAACCCGCTGCTAAATGAAAGGAACCGATGCACAAACACATATCTAATAATTTCTAGAGCGAAATCTTTTTAAATTGCTTATAACCTCGTTAATAAAATGCTGTGGATAATACTCATTGCTGGAGTAATGGGGCTTTTATTTGCCGCTTACCTGGGAAGAGGCATTGTAAGGCAAGAAATACAAAATAAGAAAGTTGAGGAAATATCATTAATAATACATAAAGGGGCTTTGACTTTTCTTAACAGGGAATACAGGATAATGGCTGTTTTCGCGATTATTATTGCAGCGATACTTTATTTTGCCCTGGAAAATGGGCTGGAGCTTGCAGTCTCCTTTATTGCTGGCGCTTTTCTTTCTGCAGTTGCTGGAAGGATAGGGATGCATATAGCAACAAAGGCCAATGCAAGAACTGCAGAGGCCTGCGAAAAAAACATTGATTCGGGCCTGAAAATAGCGTTTAATTCAGGAGTTGTCGTGGGGCTTACTGTTGTCAGCCTTGGCTTGTTGGGAATAACTGCTTTCTATTTTCTCCCGCAGTTTAAGGATCCCCAGCTTATTTTCGGCTTCACTTTCGGCGCTTCTTACATAGCATTATTTGCAAGAGTAGGCGGCGGCATATACACAAAAGCTGCAGATGTCGGCGCAGACTTGGTTGGCAAGATTGAAAGGGGAATCCCGGAAGATGACCCAAGAAACCCTGCAGTCATAGCTGATAATGTGGGTGACAATGTGGGTGATGTTGCTGGAATGGGCGCTGATTTATTCGAGAGCTATGTGGAAAGCATTGTTGCAGCCATGGTCATAGGGTTTTTAGCTTATACCTCAAACAGGGAGAATTATGTCCTGCTGCCTCTGGCTATAAGCGCTGCAGGCATATTGGCGGCAATAACGGGGACATTTTTTGTAAGGGTGGGAAAGAGCAAAAACCTGATATGGACTTTGAATAAGGGAATTTTAGCGGCATCTTTGCTGACAGTTGCATCATCCTATTTTATAATATCCTACATGGTAAAAAATTTAGGAATTTTTTGGGCAACTTTATCAGGATTATTGGCGGGAATTGCTATAGGGCTTTCAACTGAATATTACACTTCAAACAAAAGAAAGCCTACAAGAACCATAAGCGAGGCTTCAAGGACAGGAGCAGGAACAAATGTAATTGAAGGCCTGGCAATCGGCATGTGGAGCACAATAATCCCTGTCTTGTCGGTAAGCATAGCTATCTTAGCCGCGTTTTTTTTAGCGAATGGTGTGAATAATTTCAGCGAAGGCTTGTACGGAGTCGCGATTTCAGCAGTCGGGATGTTGGCAACCTTGGGCATTACCCTGGCGACAGACACTTATGGCCCTGTTGCTGATAATGCGGCTGGCATTTCTGAAATGGCAAACCTTGGAAAGAAAACAAGGGAAAGGGCTGAAAGCCTTGATGCTGTAGGAAATACAACTGCTGCCATCGGGAAGGGCTTTGCCATTGGAAGCGCAGCCTTGACATCCCTGGTGTTGTTTGTCACCTTTGCCGAGATTACGGGGATAAAATCAATAAATGTTGCAGACCCTACAGTTTTGGTTGGCTTGTTTGTTGGCGGATTGCTGCCCTTTATTTTTGCGGCCATGCTGATGGGCTCTGTCGGGAAGGCTGCAATGCATATTGTCAATGAAGCAAGGAGGCAATTCAAGGAGATAAAAGGCCTCGCACAAGGAAAAGCAAAGCCCGATTACCATAAGTGCATTGACATAAGCACAAAGGCGGCTTTAAGGGAAATGATCTTGCCCGGGATTCTGGTTATTGTAACTCCGATAGCTGTCGGCATATTGCTTGGGCCTGAAGCCTTGGGAGGCTTGCTGGCTGGAAAAACAGTCGTTGGGTTTTTGATGGCAGTATTCATGGCAAATTCCGGCGGCGCCTGGGACAATGCAAAAAAATACATAGAGGAGGGGAAATTTGGAGGCAAGGGAAGCTTTGCCCATAAGGCGGCTGTTGTAGGCGACACTGTAGGAGACCCCTTTAAGGACACTGCCGGGCCTTCATTGAACATCTTAATAAAGCTGATGGGAATTGTGTCAATTGTCTTTGTCCCGCTTTTTATTTAATGAAACACATTAATTTTGGGACAAAATTAAAAATGTCGCTCTGCGACAAAATTTAGTCTCGGCAAAAATTGCCTGAGTTGAACGCGAGCGTGCGAGCGTTCTCGCACGCAACTCACTAATTTTTGCCTCGTACTGACTCAATAATAATCATAAATAGGCGAGGCTGAGCGATGTGCTTGACAGCGAAGCCTAGCACTAAATTTGCGGAGCATATTTTATATTGTTAATGAGAATACTTGACAAGTTTACTTTACATTAGCAATAAATTAATAAATGCAATACTCCCTCTATAGCACTATGAAGTTTTTGACTTTGAAGGATATGGCCCTGGAAAACAAAAGAGTTCTTGTTAGAGTAGACTATAATGTTCCTTTGAAGAACGGAATAGTTGCAGATGATACAAGGTTAGAGGCAACTGTCCCTACAATAAACTATTTGCTTGAGAAAAACTGCAAAATAATCCTGATGAGCCACTTAGGCAGGCCGAAAGACGAGTATGAAAAGGGAAAAAGCGTTGAGGATGTGAAGAGGGAGCTTTCATTGAATCCTGTTGCGGAAAACCTAAGCGGGATACTGGGCATTGATGTTGTTTTTGCCGGCGATTGTGTTGATATCAGGCTGCCAGACGCTGACATCATCTTACTGGAAAATCTGAGGTTTCATGACGAAGAGGAAAAAAACAATGAGGCTTTTGCGCAAAAGCTCGCAAGCCTTGCGGATGTTTATGTCAATGATGCTTTTGGAGCCTCCCATAGAAAGCACGCTTCAGTCCACGCAATTACGAATTTCCTGCCTTCATGCGCGGGCTTTTTGCTGGAAAAGGAGATAAATGAATTAAGCAAACTGCTTAATCCCGAAAAGCCTTTTGTAGCTATAATAGGCGGCGCAAAAGCAGACAAGATAGGTGTTATGAGGGCTTTGCTCTCAAAAGTCGACAGCCTGATTATAGGGGGGGTTCTGGCAAACACTTTTCTGAAGGCAAAAGGAGTTGACATCAGGAAATCGAAATTTGATGAGGAAAGTTTGCAACACGCAAAAGAGTTCATTGGCAATAAGAAGATTTTATTGCCTGTCGATGTTATTGTTGCGGACAGGTTTGAGGAAAATGCCGACAGCAAGGAAGTCAGCATCAATAAAATTCCAAATGACTGGATGGTGATGGACATCGGCAGCAATACCATAGAAGCCTATAAGGAAAAGCTGAGCCATGCAAAAACAGTGCTTTGGGCAGGACCCCTGGGGGTTTTTGAATTCAAGAAATTTTCCAGCGGTACAAGAAAGATTGCAGAATTCATCTCCTCTTTGTACGCTGCCACGATAATCGGCGGGGGGGACAGCGCTGCGGCAGTTGAAAAATTCGGCTTTGCTGAAAAGATGACCCATGTGAGCACCGGAGGAGGGGCTTCACTTGAATTTATAGAAAAAGACGGCAAACTGCCCGCGATAGTTGCTTTGGAAGAAGCCCACGGGAGATTTAAGAAATGATGATGCATTTATTTAATGCGCTGTTCACCTTTTCCTGCAGGCTAGTTTTCAATGCCTGAATATCTATTTTCCCTGATTCTTGCTTTAAGCCCTTAATGTCCTCTTCTAACCTCTCCATTTGGAGGTTCAATAAGCCCATCCTATTGTTCAATTCAATATATTTTTTCTCTGCCATATTATTTTCCAGCTCATTGCACGTGTTTTTTAATCTCTCTTCAAGTTCATTGTAAGCTGCGAGGAAATACATGAAAAAATCAACGCTTAATTTTTCTATCTCGCTCAGGGATTTTTGCACTTTCTTTTCTTCCAGCTCCAATTTATTCCTGAGCAGATTGCCCTTTAAATTATCCAATACCTTTTTTATCCTCAATCCCTTGTCCTCGGCTAGAGTTTTTACCGGAGAAACCAGATAATTGTTAATCAATTTTTCATCCTCCAATGATATCCTGGAAAATTTTTTCAGCGCTTTTTCCAAAACTGAGAAAGAATGAATAACGGAAGCAGTATGCGCGCCAATCTCCTTTTCTATCGAGGCTTTATTATCCTTTAAAATTTTAAAGCCAGTATATTCTTCGGATTTGCTGAAATCATTTATCTCTTCTGCCAAGCCAGCTTTCAATTCCTTTAATTCTTCAATAAGCTTTTCTTTGCCGCTTAAGCCCTCCTCCAGCTTATTTTTCCGGTTTATCCTCATCCTTAAACCAAGAATTTCATTTTTTATGCCGTCAATGGAGCTTACCTTAGAGCTTACTATCAGATGTCTGATTTCTTTTACATTATCATCAATATATTTTATATTCTTGGCTATATCGGAGGATTCATTGGCAAAGAAATGCTGCAAAACCTGATAGCTCTTGAAAGTGCTTTTTGCCACTTCACCTGCCTGAATTTCAAAATTAGTGCAGAAATCAAGGAGTTTGCCGTAATCAGCCTCTTTTAAGTCAATCCCCGCCAAAAAAAGATTTATCCTTTTTATATAGGTTTCCCTGTTGCCTTCCATTGCCTGTTTTGCCCTCAGCGGTATTTTAGGGTTTGCCAATTCAGCATTTTCCAATGCCCTGAGGTTTTCATTGCACTTTCTTACCTCATTGCTTATCCTGGACATTATCTCATCGGTTTTTTTATTGAGGTCGTTTAAAATAATCTTTTTATTGGACTCAATCCAGCCCTCAAGCTCGTTCAGGTTAATTTCCTCATTTTTGATTTCCTTCTGCATAAAAATATTTTTCAAGAATTTCAGCATTTTCAGCCTTAAGCAATAGGAAGTTTATTAAATATTTTGCGAATTATTTGTTTTATGAAAAAGGTTTATGGGAAGCGCAAAGAGCACCAAAAGATTGCACGGGAAAGGGTTGAAGTCTTATTCAGGCAGGCAAAGGAGATGTTCAGGGAAGATTCCAGCCTTTCTGACAGGTATGTACAGCTTGCAAGGAAAATTACGATGAAATACAAGGTAAAAATCCCTTCCAGCCTTAAAAGAAAATTCTGCAAGCATTGCCATAAGTTTTTAGTGCCATCTGTAAACTGCCGCATAAGAGTGCAAAGAGGCAAAGCGGTTTATTACTGCCTAAGCTGCAAAAGGTTTATGAGGATTCCCTATAAATAATCATATCTCATTTATTTTCTATATTGCAATTAATATGTTTTAATATATAAATCGAAAAATTTATATATAAGTTCCGCACTAACAAGTAGTTAAAGGGGGTATGGTTTTGAAAATGGAAGGAGTTACAGTAGTGAGTAGAGAATCTGATGGTAATCGGGTAGTGAGAATGCTTGTACATTATTTAAGACCACAAAATGCAGAACTTATAACTGTCGAATTAATTAAAGACCCACAAGTCAGAGGTTTATTTAACGGAAGAAGACCACAAAAATCTGAGCATCCAGAATCTACATATGAATATTGGGAGAGTGGTTTAAGGGGTAACAGGTTTTATGCCAACATCATTCCAGGTGATGGTCCAACAGACGGATTTTTATTCCATGATTTAATGATACCAGAAACATACAGAACTCAAATACCGAGGGGTTAAAAAATGGAAGAGTTTTTTGATGAAGACATGACTGAAATCGAAAGCATGAGGGAAGAAAGGAAAAAGATGAGAGAGAAGGATTTTGCTAAACTTATCAATAAAAAAGACCTGAGCGAATTTGAGCTGGATGAATTGTTTATGTGAGATTCTTAAATTATTGAATTTTAAAAATGGGAGATGTTGTAGGAAATCAAGGAATATTTGCAAATGGAGATATTTTTTATAGGTCTAAAACTCTTATTGGCGGAGTTCTTGAAGAAATAGCAGATGCACTTTATAAAGGAAGTGTTGATAAAAATTTGTTTCCGATTCCTGGATTAGTAATGGTGGATAATATACTTCTAATAAAACCGTGGTATAATTCACAAAACAGAGAAGTACAAGTATCAAAAAGTTATTTTTCAAGAGTCGAAGAAATAATCAAAGAAAATGAAAAAAAAGCTCGGGATGAGGTTGAGTTTGTATTTGGAAAAGTATATGGAAGACATATTTTTAGCGTTTTTACTGGTGATGGACGGATTAATGAAGTAAATCAAGACTTATACAAAAGATTTATTGATATTTTTGCTACGTGGTTTAGGGATAGCATATATACTTCAAATCCGCATGTAATTGAAAATACTGGGGACCTTGGTCAATTGGAGGATGAAACAAGAAGAAAACTTACCAAAAAAGTTACCCAAGATGGATATTTAGAATTATTTTCAAGTTTAGAAACATATTTTTTTGAAACATTTCTTGAAGATGCTGAGAATTTTCCTAATCAACCAGTGGAGCCTCCTAAACCTAGAAAAGTATAAAAATTGACTAATAAACCCTAATTCTATGACTTACGATTTAGAACTAAACAAAGCAGCTGAGGAAATCAGGAAAAGCAATGCAAAACTGGTATGCATACAGCTGCCTGACGGTCTGAAGCCGAGGGCAAATGAAATACAGGAATATCTGGAAAAGAATACCGGTGCGAAGGTTGTTATCTGGCTTGGAAGCTGCTGGGGAGGCTGCGATGTGCCCCTGCTGGTTGAGAAATTGGGCGTTGATTTGCTGATACAATGGGGCCATTCTGTCTACATAAGAAGCTGGTAAACTATAGTCCTGTTTTTAAAATAATTTGATTTTTAAGAAAAGTTTAAAAAGCTCCTATTCTGCAGAATAAATCATGAAAAAAGAGGTAATATTCATAGGCAGCGACCATGCCGGCTTTAGGCTGAAGGAAAAAATAAAAGCATTTCTTGGCAAATCAGGCTATAGGGCAGAGGATTTGGGCGTTGATGATGACAAGAAATATCATGATTACCCTAAAACAGCTATTAAAGTCGCAAAAAAGGTGGCAAAGGCAAAAGGCAAGGGCATTTTGGTTTGCGGCACAGGCTTGGGAGAGGCAATTGTGGCAAACAAGGTAAGGGGCATAAGGGCAACAAACTGCTTTAATGAATATACTGCATTAAAAAGCCGCGAGCACAATGATAGCAACCTGCTTTGCCTCGGCGCAAGAATCCTGAAGGAGAATGAGGCAAAAAAAATAACAAAAATCTGGCTTGAAACAAATTTCAGCAAAGAGGAAAGGCACAGGAGAAGAGTCAAGCAAATAAAGGAAATGGAAAAAAACATGTGCAGATAAGATGCAATCCATAAACTATTTTCTCGCTTCTTTTATCTCTTTTTTAGGCCTGGCAGTAGGCATACTGCTGGTAAAAATAGCGCCTGAAGAGCAGAAGCCCGGGAAAAAATATTTTATCCTGTTGAGGAGGATTTTTTTATTTGCCATTTTCATATTTTTTTTATTGTACTATCTCCATGATTTTTCCTATTTTTTAATTTTAATAATACTTTTTTTATTTTTATTGCTTATTGAATTTAAAAAATGGGGCTTATTTAAAAAATCCCTGCTGACCTATGCCCTACTCGGGGTTTTGTTTTTTTTAAGCTCAATAAACACAAGCCTCTTTGCCATAGAATCAGCTTTAATTTTGCTGTTAGGAATCCCGACAGCCTCTTTGATATATGGCATAAGGGAGAAAAATCATTATAAAATCCTTTTTTATAACTCTATTTTTCTTATTGCAGCAAATCTCCTATTCCTTTTAAATTACCACTTCTCGTTCCTTATTTTGAGGTAATAGGATATATGGTTTACAGCAATATCTAAAAAAAAACTCAGCAAAATTGTTGTGATTACAAGCCCTATCGGCAGTTTAACCAAGGGGTAAGTAAAAAGCAGGGCTCCTACGACAAAGTCAAGCTGGTCAAACGGGATAAAAGGCTTTCCCGGAGCATAACCCAGCCTTCTTTTAAAAAAACTTTTTGTCATGTCTCCAAGCAAAGCACCGAAGCCCATTAAAAACCCAAATAACAGCCAATTGGAATAATCCACCAAAGATATTTCCGCAAAAATATTATTATTATAAAATAAAAATTGCAAAAATGAGATGACAATCGCAAAAATAATCCCGAAAACCAGGCCGCGCCACGTCTTGTTGCTCCCAAGGATTGGCTTATTGCCAAATCTTCTGCCGGAATCTATAGCAATTGCCAGGTTTTTGAACAGCCTTTTTACAATAACGGGGGCCATGTTGGCGAAATATGCCGGAAGCATGAAATAGAAAGCCTTTACAATTAAAATAAATATCATTTTGCCTCTTTACAAAAACCTGTTTCTCAAAAAGCTCAGTAAGCCCCCAAAAGGGCCAAAAATTATTGTTCCTTTGAATTTTGTCTCATTTTTTTTAATTGCTTGCCTTAAATTACCATCAAAAATTGTGTAAGCTTTTGCTATTTCAAAGGAAAAATGCGCATCAGAGCCTGCCGTTCCTGCCAAATTTAATTTTTTTGCCGTTCTCTGGGACATTTCATTGTTCCCTGGCAGGTTCCTTGCATTAAAAACCTCCATGGCATCTACCCTATTTTTAATTTTTTCTATTGGGAGCTTAAAGCGGTGGTTTGGGTTTAACGATGTCCTGAAAGGATGCGATAATGAAGCCAAAGCGCCTTGCTTTTTTACCTCATCAACAACTGAGAAAAAATCACCTTTTTTTACCTGTTTTTTTAAGTAATAGGCCAAGACTTCCCCAACATTGGTGGATATTTCCTCACCGACAATGACTTCAAATTTCTTATTTTTATTCAGTTTTTTTACCTCTAATGCACCTTTAATGGTGTTATGGTCGGTAACTGCAATGCCGTCCAGGCCGCGTTTTTTCGCGATTTTCAGCAGCAGTTCCGGCTTTAGATTGCCGCATTTGGAGTAATGTGTATGCATATGGAGATCATATTTCATTCAAACAGAAAACTATATAAGCATTATAAAGTTTATGATTTGAAGGAAAGTGGCAAAGGATATTTTTTCAAAACCCAATCAAATTACGGTCATCAGGGTATTGCTCATACCCCTGTTTGTTTATTTTCTTGTTTTGAATTTACCATATATAGAATATTTTGCGGCATTTATCTTCATAATCTTATCATTATCTGATGCGCTGGACGGCTATATAGCGAGGAAAAGAAAGGAAATTACGGAAATTGGGAAGCTGATAGACCCTATTGCAGATAAGCTTTTGATTTCCGTAGCCCTGATTTTTTTCATGGGCAAAGGCATTCCTTTGTGGATGGTTGTCGTAATAATAGCGAGGGAATGGATTATAACAGGCCTGAGGCTGATATTTGTCTCGAAAGGCACTGTAGTGAGCGCGAGCATTTTAGGCAAGCTGAAAACAATAACACAGACAATAGGCATTTTGCTTGTTATATTGAAATTCCAGTTTGCATGGCATGTAATGCTCATCGCGGTTTTATTTACAGTAATCTCCGGGCTTGACTACCTAATCAAATTCAGCAATCTCGTGAAGGACAAGATGCTTAACATACCTAATTTGATAACCTTAACAAGGCTTGTGCTAATCCCTGTTTTTGTCATCTTTGTTTTTGAGGACAAGACCAACATCTCCATTATGATTTTTGCGATTATAGCCCTGAGCGACAAAATTGACGGCATTTCTGCAAGATTAATGAAGCAGGTTACGGAATTTGGCAGCAATTTTGATTCTTTTACTGACTGGACATTTATTGTTGTAGCCCTTATAGCATTTATCTACTCAGGGCATATCTCCTTTATATTCGGCATTTTGGCAGCAATTCCATCTGTTTCAACTGCAATCATAAAGCTATACTACCTCAAGAAGCACAACAAAACGCTTACTTCTACCGTAAGCAAGATTACCGTGGGATTGAGCTATATAACTGTCTTGACAATACTTATAAATTTTGTTTATAAGAATCATTTCCTTATAGCAGCCCTGAGTTTTGCTTATTTGACTATGGTCGCCTTTATGGCCAAGGCAAGCAGCAGGAAGCTATAGCTTCTTTACCCTTAGGGAAGAAATCATCAGGATACTCAATATAAGGTAAAGGTATGGGTAGTAGTCAAACGGCATTTTGAGGAAATAAACCAGAGGCACAATAACACCGTTGAGTGTTATCGGCATACCATGATATTCCCCCTTGAACTCCATTATATTGTACCTTGCAAGCCTTAAAATGCCGCAAAAAAGAAAAATGGCGAAGGCTATAATCGCCAGCGGCGTTTGTATCAGGGAAAAGCCAAAAACAGCCGGCGCAACGCCAAAGCTTATGGTGTCTGCCAGGCTGTCAAGCTCTTTGCCGAATTCGTTGCTTGTTTTTGTCAAAAGCGCGATTTTTCCGTCCAGGTAATCAAAAATAACCGCAGTTACGAGCATTATTGCAGCCAGATTATGCTTGTAGGTTACTGAAAACAGTATTGCAGTCAGCCCGGAAACTACATTTGTTAATGTAAAAACATCTGAAAATTTTATTAATTTTGAAATCCTGAATTCATCCATATCAGTCCTCCTTACAAGCCTGAACTCTGACTTGAAGGCCCATTCAACTGCCGATGCCGCGGTTAAGAAAACTGCAATGTAAATAAGAAGCCAGTCAATTGTCTGCAATATGGCTGGGATAAACGCCATTATCTGGAAAAACAGCATAATCCTGCCTGAGAAAGTCGGCTTAAACTCCCTTCTCCTGTCCTTGTAAAGCAGGATTGAAGCTCCAGAAACCGTCAGCAGGTCTCTGCCAAGAAAAACCAAGGTTACCCACAATGGAAGCACGGCTTTAAAATAAAGTGCTATAGCTGTAAGATTTACCAGCAACTTATCTGCCAATAAATCCACTATCGACCTTAACTGCGACCTTTTCTTTTTTTTCGCAATCAGGCTGTCAAAGAAGCCTATCAGCGCTGTAAGGACAAACAGGAACGCGGCAATGTTTTTTCTTTCGTACAGGATAACAAGCATCACTATCGGGGCAAGAAGGACCCTAAGCAAAGTCAGTGTTATTGGAAATTTCCTATTGCGTATTTTTAACTTCATTCTGCCTTTTCACACCTGTAGATAAACGTAGGGGGAATATTCCTTATTTCAAATCCCGTTGAGATTTTTTTGAAGTAAAAGCTCAGGTAGTTCCTTATGTGCCACGAATACTGCTGATACACTATGAATTTTCCGTTCTTGCCGAGGCTGTCCTTTGTTTTCCTGATGATGGAGTGCTTGCGCCTGTCTTTTATAAGCAAAAAAGGTATGGAAGACAGCGCATAATCAATTTTTGCTTTTATCTTGAGCTTATCCAGGTAAAAGTCCAGCTTTTCCGCAGAATCATTGATAATGGTAAGCCTTGGATCATCAAGGCTGCTTGCAAGATGCCTGCAGAATTTTGAATTAAGCTCAAAGCATACTAATTTTCCATTGGGCTTTAACCTTTCAAGTATGGCCTTTGTCAGAATTCCTGTTCCGGGCCCGTACTCAACTATAAGCCTGGCTTTGCCAAAATCTATCTGGCTAATCACCTTATCTACCACATACCTTGAGCTTGGCGCAACAGCCGCTATTTCCCTCGGGCTGCGGAGGAAGTTTGACAGAAATATGAGTTGAGAGTTCATTTTAATCCAGCAATTATTGTCGAGCCAGCTTTTACTTTATCGCCTATTTTTATTTTTAATGTTATTTTTGCGGGAATTACCAAAGACACTTGCGACCCCAACACAATCGCGCCTATTTTCTGCCCTTTATTAATTTTTTGATTTTCTTTCACGAAGCATTTTATCTTCCTTGCAAGAAAACCGGCTATCTGGATTGCCTTGACATTGCCGATTTTACTTTCTATTAATATCTCATTTTTTTCGTTTTTCAGCGATTTTTCAAAATTGAAGGCGGAGAAAAACCTGCCTTTTTCATATTTTATTTTTTTTATTTTTCCATCTATTGGAGCCCTGTTGATGTGGACATCAAAAGGCGACATGAAAATTGAGACCAGATAGCATTCCTTTGCGACATCTTTTGTCAATGTTTCAATCTTTCCCAAAATTCCCTTTTTTATTTTTATTTTCTCATTGGAATTTATTTTTATTATTCTGATTATTCTGCCGTCCGCCGGGGAAACAATATTATTTCCTTTTGGTATTTTTCTTTCAGGGTCGCGGTAGAAGTTTAGGAGGAATAAAGCTAGCAATAAAATAAAGATTAACGCAATATACAATACAATCCCCAACATAGTTTTTATTTAAAATATCAATAATTTAAATGTTTTCTTTTTCAAATACCTTTTTAAATGAAAAAGCATTACTCCAAGCTATGGGATATACTATACTTGACTGCTATACTGATGAGCCGGCCGGGCTTGGAGTTCCGCCTTATCTTGGCACGTATCCTAGGTACATAGCAGGATACCTGAATGAAGATGCTTGTTATTTAACTATTGATGATTTGAGGTTGTGGAAAAAAAACAATTCAGAAATAAGAGCAATAAGGCCGTCGCAGAAAACAGACATTACAACTTATAACCTGACAATTAATTATAAAAATATTGGGAAAATTCTTGCTGAAACAGGTACCTTGATTGTTGTCCTTGGTGTTCATGTTCCGGGAAAATATCTTTCTGCAGTGCCTGGCACCCTAAATGAGATAATTCCAATGATTAAGGATTTAAGATGCGAGAAAATTTTGACAGGACCTGCTGTTTTCGGAACGCAGCTTTTTGGCGGCAAGTTTTTTGAAAAAGCTGATTTAGGCGCTTTTGACAAAGTTGATTATTCAATGTTTAATTTCAAATATTCTGATGTGAAGAATCATTCAATAAAAGGGGCTTCAATCATAAAGCAGATTCCTGATCATCGCATGATAGAGATTGAGACTGGGCACGGCTGCGACATAGGAAAGTGCAGCTTTTGCACAGAGCCTCTGAAAAACAGAGTTGAGTTTCGCGATAAAGAGGATGTTTTGCAGGAGGTTATTGAGTTTTACAATCTTGGCGCTCGTTATTTTAGGCTTGGAAAGCAGACCTGCTTCTATACTTTGCCTTATGCCGCAGAATTACTGAAAGAAATAAATGGCAAATGCCCTGATATTAAGGTTTTGCATATTGATAATGTAAATCCTGTCAAGGTTGTTATGGACAAGAAAAGTGATTTTGAAATAACAAAAGCAATTGTTAAGTACTGCACTTCGGGAAATATTGCCGCTTTTGGAGTTGAGTCTTTTGATTTAGAGGTTGTGAAGGCAAATACATTGAATACTCCTCCTCAGATTGCTTATGAAGCGGTTAAGATACTGAACAAATACGGGGCTGAAAGAGGCCCTGACGGAATGCCCAGGTTTTTGCCCGGAGTCAATATAATTTTCGGGCTTCGCAATGAAACAAAGAAAACCCATGAAGAGAACATGAAATGGTTGAAAAGAATTTATGATGAAGGATTGATGCTAAGGAGGATTAACATAAGGCAGGTTGCAATATTTGAAGGCACTTCATTATATAACAAAGGCAGGGACAAGTTTTTAAGAAAAAATAAAAAATTATACTGGAAATGGCGCAATGAAATAAGGCAGAAAATAGACTGGCCAATGCTGCAGAGAGTAATTCCAAACGGAACAGTTTTAACCAATTGTTATGCGGAAATCTATGACGGCAACACAACATTCTGCAGGCAGTTTGGAACATATCCGATAATTGTTGGGGTTAAGGGAAGATTAGAGCTAAAGAAATTCTATGATTTAGAGATAACTGGGCATATGTTGAGGTCAATTACTGGGAAGGTTGTGGTTAAGAGGGAAGTGGAGGTTTAGGAAAAATAATATGGTTTCAAAAAATATTAAGGAATACTATTGCGTATATTGCGATAAAAACTTTAATGATAATAAATGGACTTATGATCACTTCATACCTATGAACATAGGAGGACCTGCTAAACTTAAAATAATTTGTTGTAATGACTGCAACCAAAAATTAGGTATTATTGAAAAAAATTGTTGTGATACATTCATTATTAAAAGCTGAGCTTTCCACTGGTGTTGCGTAGCGCACCAGTGGGGTAAATACTAACCCATAAATTTTTAACCCCACAAATAATCAAATTCGGAAAAGGCGTGGCTATTAAACATGCGAAAATTATATAAAGGCAGGTATATTATGATTTCCTTATGAAGCAAGACATGATACTCATATCAAAAAAAGAGTATGAAGGCATGAAAGAGACAATAGAGATACTCCAAAATTCTGATATGATGAAACAGATTTTGGAGAGCGAAAAGAACATTGCCCGGGGCAAAATAAAAAAGCTGAAAGTTTAATAAACCTGATGGGTTCCTATTGCTTCTACGATTATCTGCCTGTTATTGTCATCAATGCTGTAAATCATCCTGATATTGGAGCCAAGCCAGCAGCTCCATTTTCCGCTCAGCTTTCCATGCAGGGGATGCGCACCTATTTCCGTTCTTGGAGAAAGCTTTAATCTTTGAAGCTTTTTGAGAATATCCTGCCTTTCTTTTATATGATCTTTGAGCCTTTTTTCTGTTCTGCTATTTGCAGTATAAATCTCGTACATAATAAAGTATTAAGCATGGTACTATTTAAATTTTAGTTTTAAATTATATAATTAATTCTTGCAGAGCTGAATAAAAATTCAGAGCCTTAACCCACAACCCTTAAATATCATTTCATAATTTCTCCCTAAAATGAACCTAGGAGACAAAGTAAAAGTCCATTACACAGGAACATTGAATGACGGGACTGTATTTGACAGCTCTGACGGGAGAGAGCCATTGGAATTCACAATAGGTAATAACCAGGTTATTCCGGGCTTTGAAAATGGAGTAAAAGAAATGAATCTAAATGAGGAAAAAACAATAAAGATAAGCTCAAAAGACGCTTACGGGGAAAGGGATGAAAGGCTTGTTGTTTCTGTTCCAAGAAGCAAGCTTCCTCCGGAAGTTCAAGTTGGCGGCCATCTGCTCCTGAAAGGGCCCCAGGGTGAAAGAATGCCTTCTGTAATCAAGGAAGTAAGGGAAGATGCCGTCTTAATAGATTTAAATCATCCATTGGCGGGAAAAGACTTGAATTTCAAGGTAAAAGTTATTGAAATAAATTGATTATAACTGCACTAAAATCTGCCGAAGGCAGACTGAATTAATCCCGATTTATTATTTTAATCTTTGCATAGAAACCTATTTAAACAATTCTTTTATTCCAGAACTCGATGCCCCTGTAGCTTAGACACTATGAGTGGAGCAATAGGTAGAGCGTACGGCTGTTAGCTTTGCGCTGTAACCGTAAGATCACCAGTTCGAGTCTGGTCAGGGGCGTTTTTTTTAAATCGCCATAAATTCATACCAAATTTAAAATCACGGGCCTGTAGTTCAGTCTGGTTAGAATGCTCGAGTCTCCAGAAGAGGCGGCGAAACTGATAACCAGCTGTTAGACATCGAGAGCCAATAAGCCGAGAATGGTCCCAGGTTCAAATCCTGGCAGGCCCATTCTGCTTATTTTTTATTTAAAAACTTTCACTACCCGCAAAATTTAAATAGTAGTTGTTATTTTAGAATAAGTACAAATAAAAAATGAGGGGTATTATGAAATTAAAAGCGCTCATTGCAACTCTTGTTATATTCGCTGTTTTCTTGTCAGCCTGCGACGTCTACAATACACTATATGCGCCGCCGGCTCCTGTTGGGGAGGTAGTCAAGATTCCTGAGGAAAACATAACCATAGGAGAACTAATAAAAGAAGAGGCTCCTGTAGAAAAGGAAGCTGAAAAAGAGGAAGTGAAGGAAGTCAGGGAAGAAGTAGGGGAAGCGACTGTTATTATAGTGCAGGAAACAGACATTGTAAGCTTAACTCCTAAAGCCCAGGACCCTGATAAGGATGAATTAGAGTTTGCATTCAGCAGCCCGTTAAACGAAAAAGGCGAATGGAAGACAACTTACGGCGATGCTGGCGAATATACCGTTACTGTGACTGTTTCAGACGGCGAACTGACAAGCTCAAAAGAAGTTTTGATAATTGTAAATAAAAAGGAAGAAGCGCCTGTAATCGAGAGCTTTATGCCTCATGAAAAGACCGCAATCACAAGTGAAACAAAAGCAATTGAATTTAACGTTAAAGCCGTTGATTTAAACAAGGATAAAATAAGCTATGAATGGAAACTGGACGGCAGTGAGGTTTCAGGCAGCGATTACTTCAAATATGAAATCACTTATGATGATGCCGGAAGCCACACAGTAAAAGTCACTGTTTCAGATGGCAAGCTATCGACAGAAAACTTATGGTCTGTCACTGTAAATAATGTAAACAGGAAGCCGGTACTGGAGGAAATCCCAGCTATAAAAGTTAAAGAGACAGAAACAGTAACCATAGGGCCTAAAGCGGCAGATTTGGACGGAGATGAAATTGCATTTACAATATCTGATCCTGTAGGAAATGACGGCGTTTGGGAGACAACCTATGATGATTCAGGAACGTATACTGTAAAAGTAACGGCATCAGACGGCACTGATGAAGCAAGCCAGGAAGTTGCCGTCATAGTAGAGAATGTAAACAGGCCTCCGCAGATAATAGACATAGTGCAGGAATAATTTTAATTAATTTTCTTTTTGGTAAAAAATGGGGGAAAAAATAATTTTGCTATTGCTAGTTTTATTATTAGTTGCTAATATCTCTTCCGGCATAACAACCTTTGCCTATAATGAAACCGGACTGGTAAGCCTGCAGCCGAAAGCCACAGACCCTGATGCGCAGAATCTTGTTTATTCATACAGCGAGCCTTTAAATGAAAATGGCGAGTGGCAGACAACTTATGGTGATGCAGGCGAATATAAAGTCACAATTACTGTAAGCGATGGAGAATTGAGCAGTTCCCAGGAGGTTTTGCTGGTTGTCAGTAAAAAGGAGGAAAAGCCGGCAATTGAAAGCTTTGCCCCGAAAGAAAACAAAGTGGCAATTAATGAGGGAGAAAGCATAAGCTTTGATGTTTCAGCCTCTGACCTGAATAAAGACACTCTAGCCTATGAATGGTTTCTTGATGATGTTTTGGTGAGCAATGACAAGACTATAAATTACTTAACTGATTACGAAGATGCCGGAACGCATAATGTCAAGATTGTTGTCTCAGATAAACTCCATAGTGTAAGCAACGAATGGATTGTAGAGGTAAATGATGTCAGCATGGAAAATGTTCTGGATTCTATACAGGATATTGCAGTCCGGGAAACAGAAATTGCAAGCTTAAACCTTCCTGATTTTAAAAAATACGGCCTAATTTACACTATATCAGAGCCAATCGGGCAGAACAACAAATGGCAGACGAGCTATGATGATGCAGGCACCTATAAGGTAACGATAAAAGCAGATGGAAAAGGATTTTCAGGAAGCAAGCAGGTCAAAGTGACTGTAAGCAACAATGACAGGCCTCCTTTTTTTGTTGACTTAAAGGATATTGCAATAAATGAAAATGAAGAAGCAGCCATAGAGCTGAATGTTCAGGACCCTGATAATGATGACATAATCTTTTCTGCGCAGAACATGCCGGATGGGGCTGTACTGGATGGAAATACTTTCAGATGGAAGCCTGATTTCAATTTTGTAAAAAAGGAAAATCTTGTTGATTATATCGCCGACAAGTTTCATTTGCTAAGCAAAAGCGTAAATATCAAGTTTATGGCGGAAAGCAATGGAAATGAAGCGGAAAAAGACGTAAAAATAACTGTAAGGGACGCAAACAGGCCTTTTACCTTGGAGCCTATTGCACCAATCACTATCGATGAAAATGAGGAAGTTAAAATAGAGCCGCGCTACAACGACCCTGACAACGACAGGGTTTCATTTGCATATTCAGGATGGATGGCAAAAAATACTTATAAGACAAATTTTGATGATGCAGGCATTTATATCGTAAAAGTCACGGGCACTGACGGGTTTTACACTGCTTCGGAATTTGTTACTGTCAGTGTTGAGAATGTCAACAGGGCTCCAGCCTTTGAGCCATTAAAAAATGCAGAAATAACTGAAAACAAAACTCTTAGAATGGAATTAATGGCAACAGATCCTGACAATGATATAATAGGATTCTCTGCTGAAAATCTGCCGGAAAATGCTGAATTGGAAGGCAGCATTTTTACTTTCAAGCCGGATTTTTCCTTTGTCAAAGGCAAAGAAAAAGAAAGCGTAAAAGTCAGGTTTGTTGCAAGCGATGGACAGGATAGTGCTGAGCAGGAGCTTAACATTACTGTTTTCAATAAAAATATAGCGCCTGAAATAGTCAATTCCAGCACGGATTTGTCAGCTAAAGTGAACGAACCGGTAACATTGTTTGTTGCGGCAAGGGATTTTGATAATGATGCTTTGTCTTATCTCTGGGATTTCGGGCTTTTTGACAAGCACAATGCAACTGCGATACACAAAAGGACATTTGCGTCAAAAGGCAAAAAGGAAATCAAGGTTACTGTAAGCGACGGCGTTGAGGAAATAAGCCGCGAGTTTGTTGTTGATGTTAATTAAATACAGTTAAAATAAGAAAAGCAGCTTTATTAGTAAATGATAATTTGATGACTAAAAGCCCGACGATTTAATCGAAGGGTTTTTAAAGAAGGTAATATTAATTCTAATGTTGGAGGAAATGGATAAGAAAACGATTTTAACTATTTTATGGATAGTTATCGTTATAGTTAGTATTCTAGTAGTTCTTAATTTGGCGATATTTAATAATTTGCCAGAAAAAGATGAAGAAATTGCTCCTCTAGAGAAACGTGAATCCGCTGCTAAAAATCAATCTATAGAGCATGAATTACCCGCAAAGAAAGATAACAAAGCAATTACAGTAAATTTTAGTGGCATTTCAGACTCTAATAATCAATTTGCTTTTGATCTTTATTCAAAATTAAGTGAGGAAGAAGGGAATATCTTTTTCTCTCCATGGAGCATTACTGCAGCACTTGCAATGACATATGAAGGAGCACGTGGAGAGACTGCAAATGAGATTGCAAGAACATTGCATTTTCCAGAGGATTATGGCTTGCTTAGATTGTCATATGTAGAACTTAACAGTAAAATAAATAGCAAGGACAGTAAATATAATCTTAGCACTGCAAATGCATTTTGGGTACAAAAAGATTTTGGAATTTTAGATGAATATGTTAATGTATTGCAAAAATATTATGATGCAAGCGCTAATCTTGTTGATTTCATAAAAGCGACTGAAGAAGCTCGGCAGACAATAAATAAATGGGTAGAAGATAAAACTAATGATAAGATTAAGGATTTAATTCCAGTAGGCGTTCTTGATGCCGCGACAAGATTGGTACTTACAAATGCAATTTACTTTAAAGCAAACTGGCTAGTACAATTTGATAAAGAAGAAACCAAGGATGAAGAATTTAAGGTGAATAATGAAAAAACTGTAATAGTGCCAATTATGAGGTATACAGAGTCAAGATTCAATTATGCAGAAACAGATGAATCGCAGATTCTTGAATTGCTGTATGAAGGAAACAATTTATCGATGATAATCCTACTTCCAAAAAATGATGACTTAGAAAAAGTTGAAAGCTCTCTTTCCACAGTTAAATTTACTGAATGGGTTACCAAGTTGAAAGAACAAAACGTTGATGTTTTTATACCTCGGTTTACTTTTGATAGTAAATATTTTCTCTCTAAAAATCTTAAAGAAATGGGAATCTTATCATCATTTGATCCACTAGAAGCGGATTTTTCTGGAATTGATGGAAAAAAAGACCTTGTTATTAGCGATGTTATCCATCAGGCATTTGTTGATGTGAATGAGGAAGGCACAGAAGCAGCAGCTGCAACAGCAGTTGTTATTGGAATTATATCGATCCCACCACCAACACCAATTTTTCGTGCAGACCATCCTTTTATCTTCATAATTCAAGAACGTGAAAATAATACAATTCTGTTTATAGGTAGAGTATCAGACCCAACTTCTTAATTCATCAAATAAAAATGTGGAATTGTGTCAATTTTATAGAGTAGTTATACATTCTTAACTGATAATTTAATCCACAAGCTTTATAAATTTCTGATAGCTTCTTTATTTAATGGGCAATAAAAAAATACCCAATCATAGCGATAATTCTGTTACAAACCTGGCTTTGGACACGATTAATCTGGGAAAGCAGGCTATAGTTTTTGCAAATACCAAGAGGAGCGCTGAAAAAGCCGCTGAGGAAATAGCCAAGAGCATAAAGGTGGGCAATGCGGATTTAGAGAGAATTTCTGACGGCATACTTAACGCCCTTTCTAGGCCTACAAAGCAGTGCGAAAGGCTGGCTTACTGCATAAAAAAAGGAATTGCTTTTCACCATGCCGGCCTGGTTTCAAAGCAAAGGGAGCTGATTGAAAATAACTTCAGGAACGGCTTAATCAAGATTATCTGCGCAACCCCAACATTGGCGTATGGAGTTGATCTTCCGGCATTCAGGGTCATTATTAAGGATTTGAGGAGATACAGCCCAAGAGGATTGGCATGGATACCTGTTCTGGAATATCTGCAGCAGTCAGGAAGGGCTGGCAGGCCTAAATTTGACAAAACAGGAGAGGCAATTGCAATTGCAGGCAGCGAAGGTGAAAAAAACAAGATTTACGAGATGTACATTTTGGGCGAGCCTGAGGATATTTACTCGAAGCTTGCTGTCGAGCCTGTGTTAAGGACATACCTATTAAGCCTGATTGCGGCTGATTTCACAAGAAACAAAAGCCAGATAATGGATTTTTTTGAGAGGACATTCTGGGCCTACCAGTTCAGGGATTTTGGAAAGCTTGAAATGATAATATCAAAAATGCTGGATTTGCTGGAAGAATGGGAATTTATAGCCAGGAAGAAAAATGAATTCAGGGATGCTGATAAATTTGAAAATGAGGAGATAAGGGCGACAGTAATGGGCAAAAGAGTTGCAGAGCTTTACATTGACCCCTTGACTGCTTTTTTCATCATAAGCTGCCTGAGGAATGCCTCTGACAAAAAAATAAATGAATTTTCCCTTTTGCAGATGGCATGCCATACACTTGAAATGAGGCCTTTGCTCAGGGTTGGCGCAAAAGAAAATGAGAAAATCCAGGAGGAATTGATAAAGCACGAAAGTTTTCTGCTTGAGCATGAGCCTTCCATGTACGAGCCCGAATATGATGACTTTTTGAACAGCATTAAAACAGCATTGATGTTTATCGACTGGACCGATGAGAAAGACGAGGAGTTTCTGCTCGAGCAGTACAACCTAAGGCCTGGCGAATTAAGGGTCAAGCTGGACAATGCCGACTGGCTGCTTTACTCCTCTGAGGAAATATCAAGAATTTTGCATTACCAAAGCCTGATCAGGGAAATTGCGAAGCTGAGGCTGAGAATGAAGTATGGCGTCAGAGAGGAATTGCTGCCCTTATTGAGGCTTGAGCAGATTGGAAGAGTAAGGGCAAGGAAATTGTACAACAACAAGATCAAGGATATCGGGGATGTTAAGAAGGCAGATTTTTTAAAGTTAGTGCAGATTCTGGGAGAAAAAGTCGCTTTGAATGTGAAGAAGCAGGTAGGAGAGGAAATAAAAGAAATTCCATCTGGAAAAAGGAAAGGGCAGATCAGCCTGGTGGATTATTGAGTTAATTTTACTATTATCAACATCAACCAGTTCTTCTTGTTAACAATCTGTAAGCGTCAGGATGAGAGGCTCGAATTTCATCAAGAACTCTACGGTGAAAAACTTCACCACCATACCTTTGAACCATCTCAACTAAATTTGGAGGCATGTGGCTTGTCGTTTTACCCCCAATTTTTCCATTCTTTAAATCTTGATAAGAATAAACTTTTCCCAAATCACCGCTCATCTTAACAGCTTCTTGTGTATCCGTGCTTGCCACTATCAAGCGGGTAGCTAGGTTCTCAGGGTCTCTGGCGCGCTCAGTTCTTTCAACTTCTTTTTCAATGTCTTTTAGTATGGCATACCCTACCCTTAACACTATTGGCATAGTCTTTTGTGCTCTGTAAAACTTCTCTAGGTTACTTTCTTTTTCTGCGTAAGAATCACCTCTAAACAAATTAATCAATTCTGGATTTCCTTTAACTTGTTTATAAGCCTCTTCTATGGCTTCCTTTCTGACATTTTTAAGAATACGGTTAATTATTGTCTTATGCTGTCTTGTCCCGACTATCATTGCCCTATATTCATCACCTTTTTCCCTACTTGCAACCCCACTGCCTATGTTTCTCAAAAGAGATTCATAATCCACTGGTGCTGTGGTGGCGTCATACGGCCTTAGGTTCTTGCTAATCATTCCGCCTACAACTGCTAGAAGCAAATCTCCAACTAATTCCCCAAATTCGTCATTATAAAATTTAAAACGGCCTAAATCAAACATAGCTACATCTATCATGTCACTTGTAACCTCTATTCTTTCGGCTCTTCTATCTTCTTTGGCTTTACCCCTAAGATTGACTCTATCGCCACCATTCAGTTTTCTTCTATCCTGGCGTTCTATTATTAAATTCCCTTCAATATAATTTTCTATAGTTCGTCTCAGTAGCCCATAAAATGCAAATCTGGATAGGACATCTGTGTTTAAAGTGTCAAGTAGAAAAGTTCTGTTAAATGCGTCAACAACTTCTGGCCTAGCTCCAGTTCTAAGTAAATGCTCTCTCACAGTTTCCAAATCTCTGACTATTCTTCCTACCTCTACCATACTAATAATATTCCATCATACTCATATTTAAATCTTTCTATTTTGTCACTATTATAAAGTAATTAATTATTTATGCGCAATAATGTTTATAAACCATCCTGAATTAGTTATGTTGCGCCCCTATAGTTTAGTGGATCAGAATATGAGGTTGCGGACCTTAAGACCTGGGTTCGATTCCCAGTAGGGGCATGAGCAAAACGAATGACCCGATGGGTTCAGGAAATCTATGATTTCCGCTACCCAGTAGGGGCATACTTAAAAATATCTAAATTCAAATGGAAATATTTATAAAGATTTCAGCCAATAATATCATAAGCATATAAAATTTCAATAAAAATGCCGAAAAAAGAGAGCAGCAAAAAAGATAGCAAAGGAATTAAACCAAAAAATAATACTATAATTCTAATTTCTTTTATTGTTTTAATTGCAATTGTGATGATAATTTCCAACGGGATTCCTTCTGGGACCGGAAGCGCTGTTCGTGGCGGCGGCTCAAAAAAGCCTGATTTGGTGCCTTATGGGTCAAATTTGCAATCTATTGAGTATAAATATGGAGAAAATTCTACGCTATTAGCAAGTATGCAGGTAGGTATAGGCGTCGGCAATGTTGGTGGTACTAGAGCCAAAGAGTCTATTCTTGAGGCAGGTGTGCAAGGTGATTCGCTAGGTGGGGTTAAATCAGCAGCGTTTGTATTATATACTAAGGATACTAATACGTTTCAAAGTGCTTCAACAACTTATTATAATTTGGCAGGTGGAATAAGTATAGGAATTATAGTAAATCCACTACAGGCAGGTACTGGAGAGGTATACACTGTTCATTTCATGAACATTCCTATACCATTGCCTCTTCTTGATGGAACACCAACTGAACAAAAGTTTACTTTCTACGGCATAGCTGACGCAACTTCAGTTATAAGCGAATCTAATGAAAACAATAACAACCTCAGCAGGAGCTATATTTTGCGCTGTGCTTACGATCCCCCAGGTTCCCCTAACCCTTTTTGTTGCGTAAAGCGGGTTGATCCGTTGTCAACTAGATATACTGGTGTAAGGTACTGCGAAGATTTCGGAATTTACTGAGATATATTGGGATACAAACACTTCAACGGATATCCCATCTAACCTAAAATGCTGATTTGAGATTCTTCAAATAGTTTTATATTCTATTGAGAAATAGGAACCACAATTTTTAACAAATTTGTTTATCTTCCCTTAGGGGCATTTCTACTTCTTCTGCTTATTGTAGCAATCTTTAATCATGGCCAATGTTGTCGCATCTTCAGGGCCTTTATCATCTCTTAGCTTTATTACTCTTGGAAAGCGCAATGCAAAACCCGAGCTGTAAGTGGGGCTTTTTTGTATTTCTTCATAGCCGACTTCTATAACTATAGAAGGCTTTACTGCAACTTCCTTGCCCTTTTCTGATAAAGTTAAAGGCTTGAGCAGCTTTGTCATCTGATTAAAGCTAAGGCCTTCTTCATCTTTTTCTTTAAGGCCTGTGCTTGCCTTGCCGATTTCCAAAAAATTGCCGTTGTCAGTGCACGCAATTGTATAGCTGCTGAGCCATTTAGCCCTTTTGCCCTCGCCCCATTCAGCTGCTATTATAGCCAGGTCAAATGTTTCCTTTGCAGGCTTGTATTTCACCATATAACCGACTCTGGCGCCGGGCTTGTAAGGAGCATTCAATGCCTTGAGCATCAATCCCTCGTTCCCAAGCTTAATGGCCTCCTCATAGAACTTTTTAACTTCCTTTGCATTGGATGCAATCAAGCTTTTTGCCAGCACGATTTTTTTCTTCTCTTGGCTTACAATCCCTTCAAGCAGCTTTCTTCTGCTTTCAAAGGGCTCATTGAGGTAATTTTTTCCGTCATGATAGATGATGTCAAAAACATTCAGCTCAACCGGAAACTCTTTTGACATTTTTTCAATATCATACTTCCTTTTTATCCTCTGGGAGATGCTTTGAAAAGGAAGGTACCTTCCTGTCTTGTTGCTGTAGCCGACAGCTTCGCTGTCAATGATGAACTCTTTTCCTTTCACGTGCTTTTTTATGTATTCGGCAACGTCAGGAAACTGGTTTGTAACATTCTCCAGGCGCCTTGTAAACAGCTTTATCTCGTTGTTTTTCTTGTGCGCCTGGATCCTGAAGCCGTCATACTTGAATTCCAGCTCAGCAGGCTTCCCGACTCTCTCAAAGCCTTCCTCGGCAGTATCGACTTTCAATGCGAGCATGACCTTTATCGGAATTCCGACTAAGAGGCCGATGCTGTTCAGGCCGCTAAGGCCTTTTGTTTTGGCAGCCTCTGCAACCAGAGCAAAGTCATTCGTGGCATCAAATGCTTTTTGCACAGCGTCAATGTGCCTTTTGTATTCTTCCCTGTTTCCTATTTCCATGCTGTTTTCTTCTTTATTATACCTTAAATTTATCTCACCAGAAAAAAACGCCCATACTATGGCGTCCCTTACAGAGCCGCTCCCAACACCCACCCTTAAAACCTGCAAGATTGTCCTTACTATGTACTTTGCCTCCTTTGGCTTTGCCGATGTCAATAGCTCGGAAATTAATTGAATTTTTCTTTCAACAGTTCCAGAGCCTTCAAGCTCGGCAAGCTTCCTGAGATTCAAAAAAACCTTTTTTACAGTTAATTCCTGGCTGTGCAAAGTCGCTTGCTTCTTTGCCTTTATCAGATTTTCAGCAACCAGGCCCAAATCCCCTGTTTTTTTCCATTCTTTCTCTATCCTGCCGGCTTCAATCCCTGATGCGGCGCTTATTGCCTTTAAAATAATCCTCGAGGCGACGCCAATTTCCCTGGCATCATAGCTCGGAAACAGGCGCCCTTCCAGGAGAAGCATTATAACTGGCAAATCCTCAGCGGGAGTCTGCTTAAGCAATTCAGAAATTATATGCGTTTTTTCCAGCCTTTTTGTAGTCTTGCCAAGTTCCTCGTAAAATTCGACTAGCTTGCCATATTGCATGGAAAAGGCAAAGATTAAAAAGTTTAAAAAGATATCGCTGGATTCACAGATTTTGATTAAATATACTTAAAATGCCGGAAAAAGAAGAAACAGAAGAAAACAGCCCAAAGAAAGAGAAAACCTCAAAAAATAAGCTAAGTAATATGAAGGATTTTCTTGGCAAGCACAAAAAGGCCGTTATAGCCGTTGTCATAGCTCTTGCCATATTTGCATTGTTCGGCGGCTATAGGCTGTGGCTGAATCTGCATTTTTTGATAACAGAGGACCTTTCAATAAGCCTCAATCCCAATGACATCTCATTGAGCGTACTTTATAATGAAACACCCGGCGTTACATTCAATGTGGAAGTGAAAAACAGCTTTTTTTGCGACAGCCGCTGCAGCTACGAGTTTTATGACATATCCTCATCAAGACTTATTGAAGAGGGCTATTCTGTAGGCTCAGGCACCCAGAAAAGGTTTTCAAAAGGCTATAACCTGTCAATAGATTCCGTTGGAAGCGGCCAGAAAATATACAGGTTTAGTGTAGCCTGCAATAATATAAGGACGTGGTATTGCCTGACAGACGAGTTAAAGAGGCAAAAAGCATCCTTTGTCACATTAAATTATGACCTGTCGGCATATGAGAGGTTTTTGAAAAGCAGCCTGAAGGAAGACCTGGAAAAAGTGCTTAAGAGAATTTCAGAAATTGATATAGGGATTCAGGAGCTTAATGGCCAGTTTTTTGAATTGGCATTCAATATAAACCTCAACGAGATAAGCAGGGAAAAAGATATCCTGAACCAGAAATACAGCAGCATTGTGCTGGAAACAGAAAATCTTAGGAGAGTATGGTCGAGCCAGAATTACCCATACCTTTCCGAGCTTTACGGCCAGGGCTACGAAGCAAGGCTCCAGGAAATATCGGAAGAACTAGGCAGCGTCAGCAGCAGGATGCAGTCTGTACTTGAGATGCACAATACCTTGGCAGAGGAGGCTGATGAAATAGAGGCCAATCTGAGGGAACTGAACCAAACCCTGTTATTCGGCCTAAGGCCCGGCTCGGGAAAAATCCTTGAGGAGCATAATTCGGCTTTAAGGGCAGTTGAAAAGATAAAAAATGAAATAAGGCAAAACACATTTTCCAACTACAGCTATGTTGAAAAGAGCATCAACGAAGCCGAAAAATCATTCAGCGGGATAACAGCTAGATCAAAAGACAGATTTATAGAAGCATATACTGCCGGATTTTATTACTCAGCCCTTGAAGAGGATATTCTTTGCGATATTAAGGGAATATGCCTCGATAGGAGAAACCTTTCTTCCATAAAAGATGAATTCTTTGATGTCGACGACGGAAAGATAGCTTCATTTTGCAGCTCTTTCAATGAAATAAAAGGACTGCAATCAATTGAAAATAACATATCAGGCAACCTGATGAAAAATTACGTAAACATGAGGGAAGTTATTGCCATAGCAGAGAAAATAAAAAATAAAAAAATCGGCATGATAAAAAACAGGCATTATAATGAAATAAAAAGCCTGAGCCCGGGAAGCCAAAACCAGAATTTTTCCCTGAATATGCTTCTTGGGATGCTTTCGGCTTACAATGAAACGCCTTTGATAGAGGATTCAGACTACGGGGAATTTTCAGAAAGCGAGATTTTATCATTGATAAGCCTGAACCTGACAAATCAGTCAATAAAATACTATAATGATTACTGCGCCATAACCCCGGAATTAAATCTTTCGGAATACTACGGGAACAGAACCAGCATTGGCAAGGTTCCAATCCCTGAAAAGAAAAACTTCAGCTCGAGAATTGACGTATCTCTGTCGGATAATTACCCCGTATGCTGTATTTTTGGGGAATGCAGGCCATGCTGCCAGGAGGAATCCTGCAGAAAAGACCCGGCCTTGTACCCTATACTTTTCATTCATGGCCACGCATTGAACAGCGACAATTCTCCGGATTATTCCTTGGACGCTTTCAACAAATTAATATCAAGGCTTGAGGAAGACGGCTATTTAAGCGCCGGGACAATAACCCCTGTTTCCAACTATTCTGAAGTAAACAGGGGAGAATGGGGCTTGTCCTCAAAGCCGATTTCCGTTAAGGGCAGCTATTATCTTGTAAGCTATTATGATATTGGGGGCTATGTTGTGTCCCAGCAAAAAAGTGAAAATATAGAAACATACGCTTTAAGGCTAAAAGAGCTTGTAGACCTTCTGAAGTTCAGGACAGGAAGGGAAAAAGTGATAATCTTCTCTAATTCCATGGGAGGTCTTGTGGCAAGAAGCTATATGCAGATATTCGGGGAACAAAGCGTCCACAAGCTGATAATGTTTGGGACGCCTAACAAAGGCATTTCCGGAGCTGTAAGCGGTTTTTGCCCCATATTGGGTGAAAATAAGGAGTGTGGCGACATGGCTAAAGACAGCATCTTCATAAAAAAGCTAAATGACCCGTCGAAAACCCCAAAAAGTGCAAAATTATATGTGGTTGTCGGAACAGGATGCAACACTGGCGGCGAAGATGGCGACGGAATTGTGACAAGGGCAAATGCAGAATTGCCGTATGCAGAAAACTTTTATGTGAATGGCAGCTGTTCCAGCCTTAAAGTTTTACATGAACAGCTACTTGATATTGGAAAGTTCCCTCAGATTTATGATTTTATAAAAAAAGATTTAAGGCAATAATGGGTTTTGCTGCCCAGGCGCCTTTCAGGCCTTGCCTATTTCATAAAGAAACCTGCTCTTGCAGGGTCGTATTTCCATTCTGATGGCAGTTTTCCCTCTCTCTTATAGTATTTCACAAGCTTCTTTATCTTTGATTCCGTTATGGTGAGGCCTCTTTTTGCGGTTTGGTCCTCCTTGTTTACTTCAATGTGCTTTCTTATCAGAACAGATCTTCTTATCAGGGCTATCAAGTCATCAGGCACTTCAGGCAGCAGGTTTTTTTCCTTCATTACGCTTGTTATGGTTTTGCCGCAGATCAATTTCACAGAAGGAATGCCGTAGCTGTCCCTCAAAATCAGGCCTATCTCAGAAGCACTTTTTCCCTCTTTTGCAAATTTCACTATCAACAGCTCGATTTCCTTGGCTTTGTACCTAAGCCAGGTGGGCATTGCCTTTTTAATCGGCTTCTTGGAGCCGCTTTTTCCCCTCTTCCTTGAATACATTCGCGCCATTTTTTGAAAATTATTTTCTTGCTTATTTTTAGATTAAATATGCGTTCGGCAAATTTTACGCTCGCTCATTGGCTCGCAATTTATTATATTTATTTAACTGGAGAACAAGATTTCTTGTATCCAGTATAGCGGAGCTTTCACCACGCTATCTTTCAATAAATTGGAATGTTTGGTTGTTTATAAATGTTTTTGTTGAAATGAACTCTACTCTTTCCCTTTCTTAATATTCAAAGGAACAACTTTTTCATCCCCAAAAATAATAACTGGTTGGATGCCTTTCTCTGTAAGTATGATCTTTGCATTGTCTTTCAGGCTTGCCTCAGTCACTTCATACTTTTTCAATAACTGAGCGTTGCCTTTGAAGTATTTGTCCGCTGACTCGTTGACTAATCTTATAGCTTCGGCCTTTGCTTTTGCTTCAATCTCAACAGCCTTTGAAGCTCCTTCAGCCATCTTTATCGCAGCCCTTCTCTCTCCATCGGCTCTTGTTTCTGTGGCAGTTGCATAATCAACAGCAGCTATTTTTTCGTTCTCTGCCTTTACAACCTTGTTCATTGTTTCCTGTACATCCTTTGGAGGGTCAATCTCCTTTAATTCAGTTCTTACAACATCAATCCCCCAGCTTTTTGTTTCCTTGAGCAATGTGCCCATTAGCTCCTGGTTGATTTTGTCCCTTCCGCTGTTGGCGTCATTTAATGATAAAGTTCCTATTATGTTTCTTAATGTAGTTCTTGCCAGACTTACAATCTGGTCTTCATAGCTGTTAACATTGTATTGCGAGTCTTTAACAGAATTCTCATTGTCCTTGACTTTGAAGTAAACTTGCGCATCAACTCTTGCATTAAGCTTGTCTTTTGTAATAATCTCTTGAGGCTCAGCATTTACCATTCTTTCAGTTATATTGATTTTAATCATTCTGTCAATTATCGGTATAATCCAGTTAAATCCAGGCGTTGCAAACCTTTTATATCTTCCAAGCCTCTCAATAAGGCCTCTTTCTACAGGTCTAACTATTCTTATCCCCGCAAAGAAGAAAAATATAACTACTGCCCCTATAACCCAATAAAAGATTGCCATATCAACACTCCCAATTATATAATAACTAACTGAACTTATTATTTAAAGTTTTCGTAAAAATAGCCCCGGGCAGATTCGAACTGCCGTCCATGCCTCCAAAGGGCACGATGCTTGACCGCTACACCACGGGGCTGTAAAGCAGCGTTATGATAATTAATTTATAAAATTAACCTATTTAGAAACGAAATCTACCTATAAAGCCCCAAAGCCTCTTCCTCAATGAAATGCAGCTTTTTTGCAGGAACAATTAGGCAATGCAGGCCATTCTTAAAATTATGCTTCAGCAGCTCCGAGGCTTTTCCTGCTTTTATTATCTGATCTAAGCTGCCAAGCTTTGCGCAGCCAACACACATGGCCTCATTGCTAAAAACCCTTTCCCCTCTTTTTATTTCAATTTTCAGCAAATACCTTATAGCATCATTTACAGTCAAGCTGCTATTCTCATTTTCCTTCAAGTCAAGAATAAACAAAGTATGCATGCTGTTTTTCTGGTTCAGCTTCAAAACATCATAAGGGGTTTCTATATCCTCGTTGTGCAATGGAATGCTTGTCGTTTTGCCAAAATTATAAAGCATCAGCCCGGTAACACCAACTGCGGTAAGCACTGAGGCGTTATGCACCACTTTCACTTCAATTCCTGATTTTCTTGCCCTTAAGAACAAGTCAATGTGTGTTGTTGCGGCAAAAATATCCCCCGCAACCAAAAAGGAAACATTCTTTGATTTTGCTTCCTTTAAAATAGTTTTTTCAGCTTCAACCTCAACCAGATTCCTGTCAGCTAAAATTATCTTTTTATTGTAGAGATTTTCCAGATAATTTAATGGAACATTCGGCTTGGAAGTGTAAGCTTCCAGATAAACAAAATCTGATTTCTTTATCAGTTCCAGGCCTTTTAGGCTGATATCCTTCTCATCATTTAGCCCTATGCCGATTAGATAAAGTGCCATAAGCTGAAGAAATGCCTGAAATTATAAAAATCTTATCCATTTTTGAGAACTAGTATACTAAAAAATATATTTTATACTTTAGAAATATTTAAATACTGACAAACCAGTTAGAGATAAATTAAAAAAATAGTCATAATGAGTTTTTTTGGCGAAAAACTCATGAAGCAGGCTTTTTTTGGCGAAAAAGCGTGCTTAACTGGCGTGTTTTAAAGCGTATATAAGTTCTAAGCACTTATAAGGCTGTTAATGACTTAAAAAGCTTGTTTGGCGTTTAAGCTTTTTCTGAGAGTGGAATATAAACAACTTGAATATAAATATTTTGGTACTCTAATGTTTATGTTAAGATATATATTCCAAAAACCACAAAAAGGGGGAAAAGAAAATGAATTTTTTGGTGGAGAATGCCCTAAAGGCTGAAACAAAGAGTTATGAGGGATTGGTTGGCCAGGCGAACATAAAAATTATTGGTGTTGGCGGCTCAGGCAACAACATGGTGGGCTGGCTTTATAACAAAGGAATCAAAGGTGCTGAGATTATAGCCTGCAACACCGATAAGCAGCATTTGGATTTAATCAGCGCCGACAGGAAATTTTTGCTGGGAAAAGGCGTTACAAAAGGATTAGGATGTGGAGGATATCCTGAAAAGGGGGCTGAGTCTGCAAAAGAGAGCCTGCAGGAAGTTAAAGAATGCTTGAAGGGCTCTGATATGGTTTTTGTTTGCGCAGGCATGGGAGGAGGCACCGGAACCGGAGCAGCGCCGATAGTTGCGCAAGTTGCGCGTGATACTGGTGCGATAGTGATAGGAACTGTGACAATGCCATTCAAAATTGAAAGGGCCAGAGTTGATAAAGCGGAATTCGGGCTGCAGCAATTAAGAACAACATCCGATACAGTGATAGTTATTGACAATAACAGGCTTGTAACCATCGCAGGCAATTTGCCAATACAGCAGGCATTTGCAGTTGCGAATGAATTGATTGCAAGCATGATAAAGGGCATTGTAGAAACAATAGCAATTCCCTCCCTGGTTAATCTGGATTATGCGGATGTCAGGGCTATAATGAAAAACGGCGGAGTTGCCGCTATAGGTGTTGGAGCTTCAGATACAACAAACAAGGTTGAAGAGGCTGTTAAAGGAGCGCTGCAAAATCCACTGCTTGACATAAACTACAGGGGAGCTACAGGAGCTTTGATACATGTATGCGGAGGCCCTGATATGACTCTGGATGACATAAACCGCGTGGGAGAGCTTGTAACAGAGAGCTTAGATGCGGATGCAAACGTTATCTGGGGTGCCCGTGTTCAGAATGACATGGCAGGAAGGATAACTGTCATGACAATTATAACGGGTGTTACGAGCCCGTGGATTTTGGGCAAAGTCGAACACTTAAAACCAAGTGCGGAGGTCCAAGAAATTACCGAAGAGCTTGGCATAGAAATCATTGAATGATCACCCCTTCAGTCTTTGTGGTGAGCCTTATGGCAACATGAGGCATTTTTTCTATGCCTTCATTCTTTAAAACCACCCCCAACGTTTTAACAATGAAGGCTTTATCCCCTTGCGAAAGGGGATTTTTTCTTTTTTTTAAAATATGAAGAAGAAGTAAGTTATTTTTAAGAAGAGCTTATCGTTTTTGGATTTTTTCCTTGACCTTATCCCCTACCTTTTTCGCAGTCTTCTTTGCAAGCTTTTTTGTCTCATCAACAATCCTTTTATTGTACAGGCTCCACCAGCCGATAAAGGTTTTTGGCCCTTCAACCCTGCCCCACCATTTTTCAAAGTACATCATATGCTCGATTCTGTATTTAGGCGGCATTTCCGGCTTTTCATCCGCATAGCCTATGACAACAACAGCGTGAACATCAACAACCTCTGGCAGCAGCAAAATTCTTCTTATCTCATCTTCGTCAAAAGCCCCGACCCAGCAGCTCCCCAACCCCAGAGAATGCGCTGTAAGCAGCATATTCTGTATCGAAGCGGCAATGGCCTGTATTGTGTAAAGCCTTCTTCCCCTTGCGCCATAGTACCTTTCAGCCTTTTCAGGCTCGCCAACAAGAACAATATATACTGGCGCGGTTTCCATCCATTCCTGATCAAGGCAGGCTTTTGCGATTGCCTTCCTCTTTGCATCGCTCTTGACAATTATGAACTTCCAGTTTTGCAAATTCCCTGCAGAAGGCGCGTATTTGCCGGCCTGCATTATTGTAACTACGTTGTCCCATGGAACCTGCTTGTCCTTGAATTTCCTGACAGAGCGCCTTGTCCTTATGCATTCAAAAACATCCATATTATGTATTTTTTAATTTATCATTAATAAATTTATTGTTTTATGCGGTTTTGTCCGACAGCAACAAAAAACTATGACGCATCTGGCACTTCAGATTTATAACAAACATTTAAATACATTCAAAAAACAGATAAAAAGATGAAGCATACATTGAAAGTAACGATTCTGCTTGTCGGGATTTTCCTAATAACTCAGATTATTGGTTTGGCGATAACCAACCGGTATATAGACCATGAAAAAATAATTGAAACGGGCAAAGTTGAATTCAAGCAGTTGCCTTACAATCTTGAAAGGCCTGAAGTTGAGGAAAGCACTTCTTTTATCTGGATTATAGCTGCAGTCTTAATCGGAACTGCGATTTTCCTGATTTTGATAAAATACAAAGTATTCAAATTGTGGAAATTCTGGTTTTTCCTCGCGGTATGGATTACTTTAGGCATTGCGTTATCTGCTTTCATGCCCCAAGCAATTGCAGCTTTGGCTGCATTAATAGCAACTCTGGCGAAAATCTACAGGCCAAATATTATAACGCAGAACCTGACTGAAATCTTTGTTTATGGCGGATTGGCAGCCATATTCGTCCCTATAGTCAATATATTTGCGGCTTTCATGCTGCTGATTTTAATCTCAATTTATGATATTATCGCAGTGCTTAAAACAAGGCACATGATAAAGCTTGCAAAATTCCAGGCGAAAAGCAAAATATTTGCAGGGCTTTTGGTTCCCTACAAAAAATTGCCAAAAGAGGATATACCCAAAGGAAATCTAACGCCAACAAAAGGCAGGATAGCGGTTCTCGGCGGCGGGGACATAGGGTTTCCGCTAATATTTGCAGGAGTGGTAATGAAAGACCTGATGCTGACAAATCCGGAAATTATAGGCTTCCTAAAATCTTTGGTTATACCATTTTTCACAACAATTGCCTTGCTGTTTTTATTGATAAAAGGCAAGAAAGACAAGTTTTATCCGGCAATGCCTTACCTGAGCATTGGGTGTTTTGTCGGGTTTTTTGTTATTTGGCTATTTTTTTAATAATTTATTGGTTTTTTGAATCAATATCTGTTAAAATCATACTTATTTATACACATGAATAAGTATAAAAATAGCAAATAACTATTGAAATTCTTTATCTTCCGCTTCCTCTAAGCTTGTCTGCTTCTCCTCGAGAATCTCATCAACTTCCTTTACCTTTTCCTCGAACCTTACATGAACCCCTCTTTTTTCCTCCTTAAATCCAATCAGCGTTCTTTGGCCCTGCTCAACAGAGTAGCTTAAGGGATTTACAACCATTCCGTCTTTTGCCGCTATTACCTGGCAGCTTGTCTCCTTTTGTATTTCCCTGATTTCATACAAAGGATCTGCTTTCACAAAATCCATTCCAAAATGGGTTATTATCGCCAGTCTGGGCTTTACAGCATTTATTATTTTTACTGCATCTTCCTTGCTTAAGCCGTCATTGTCTTTTTCTTTTTTTAAGTAAGGGACATTTAAAATCAGTATATTGGAGTTCTGGTATTGATCGGCGATTTCCGCATTGTATTTCGTGTCGCCGCTGTAGCTTAAAGTGAATTGCGGCGTGAAAAACTTGAAGCCGATGGCATTTTCCTCGGAGTGCCTTGCCTTCAAGGCCATGATCTCAACTTCGTTGATGCCCACTTTTTGGCCTGCATTCAGCACAATGTACCTTTCCAGGCAGTTCTTATAGTATTCCTGCAAAATTGGCCTGTAGCTTTGGCTGCCGTTTACCACAGTGTTATTTGCTATCAAAACCCCTTTTTTGTCAAAGCCGGCGTAAGTCATTGCGTCAATAACAGCATTGACATCATTGCAGTGGTTCAAATGATTGTGGCTTACAAACAAGGCGGTATTTGCCCTTAGATTAACGCCAACTTCTTTTGCCATCAGCAGGCTGCCAGGTCCAGGGTCAATGTGGAACTGGTTTTCATTTATCTGGAGGATAATGCCTCCGGAAGCCCTTATCTGCTTGCCTACAACATAAGTGTCGCCGCCAGTGCCTAAGAAGATTATAGCTGAAATTTTTACCCCCAAGTGAAACCAGAGTATGTTTAGTTAATAAATATTTCTGTTTTGTACGCTTTTATCCGCACTAATATCTTTTTCAGTTGGGTATAATAGAAAATAAAATAGAAAAAAATATAAACAATAATAAGAGTAATAACTGCATAAATTCAAAAAGAGGCAAAATGGAGGTTAAGGCAGATTCCAATAAAAGATTATTCTATATTCCATTATTGGGCTTGGCATTAATCCTTCTTGTATTGGGGGCAAACGCCGTTGTAGACACAACAAAATCATGGCATCCGTTGCAGCAGGTTGCAAAATCAGATACTGACATCACAAGCGTTGATGAGAATAATAATAAGATAATAGATGAAGCAGAAACTTTAAGCTTAGTAGGAGGTGTTGCTACAATTGGAAATCCTGCTAGTTCTACAGCTTTGGCAATAAAGGGCGTTGGAACGGGCTGGGCTGCAATTGACTTTTATTCAGGGAATACAAATCTGTGGGGCATGGGAAGGGACTCTTCAGGGTATTTTTACATTGACAGAACGGGAGTTGGAAGGGCGCTTACAATTGATGCAAGCAGAAATGTCGGGATTGGGACTGCGAGTCCAAGTAATCCCCTCACGGTTAAATCAAACTCAGCGCAATTAAGATTGGAAACAAATTCAGATCCAGCCAATTACTACACGACCTTGCAAGCCCTCTATAACTCCAATCACCCGTTTAGCCTGACTGTCGCGAATAATGGTATTGCGGCGGAATATCTTGGAGTTTATGCTGATGGGGGGAGCAATAATAGGGTTGTTTTTCCTACAGGCAACGTCGGCATCGGGACAACAGCTCCAACGCAAAAGCTTGATGTTGCTGGAAACATAAAGCTTTCAGGAAGCATATTCGGCTCTGGCTCCACCAGCAATTATGGCGCTTTGACAATTGACGGCTCAAAAAACGGATGGAGCGGGATAAACTTCAAAAGCGGAGGCACTAATTACGGGACATTTATGGTTCATCCTGATTATTCAGGCGTTTATAACAATCTTGACAATAATTGGGACTGGTATTTCCAGAATGGAGTCTTACAGGTAGGCTCAATACCTTGGTCATTGCTGACAAGCGTGCCTGCTGGGCTTAGCGACGGCGACCAGATGGGAATTACTTCTGAAAGCGACCCTACCGTGCCTGCTTATGTAAAAGATGGCACTTCATGGGGCGAGATTTCAGGCATACCAGCAGGATTTGCTGATAATGTTGACAGTGGCGGCCCTTCCAATAATTGCCGCATTGTTTATGGACAGATTGGATCACGGGCTATGTGCGCAGAAGATGAATACATGCGCGGCCATAATGAAGCATGGGGATGGGCGGCAGGTGTCGGTTATGATATCTACTGCTGTAAATTCAGCTAAAGATACTGTTTTCTTGCAATGCTTTTTAAGAAGTGGGTAATATTGTTTGTTACACATTAAACTGCGCAACATTTAAATAAGCCGATAAAAAATACAAAGCAAATATAGCAGTTTAATAGTGCATCTGGAACAAAACCCTTAAAAAACCCCATGCATTACTTCTTATGGGAGGACTTTGCTGGGAGGTTAGCGCTCTCCTGTAACTGTGAATACGCTTTACACAGGGTGAAGCTGGAAAAGAGGCACTTTCCAAAACTATCAGTCTTGGGCTCGACAATGAGGCTTTGTCCTGTTTGGCTGGTGTTTTTGGGAAATAGGTCAGGTCCGGAAGGAAGCAGCCTTAACCTTTGGCATCGGTGCTTACAGAAAACAGGGCCAAGAAAAGCTCAGGGTTAACTGATAGCGAGGATCCTGCCCATTTTCAAGCGCGTCCTCCCGCTTATTTTTTGATAATTTTAAATCAAGAAACCCTTAAACATATTCAAGCCACTTTTTGTATTTTTTATTCTCTCCCCTGACAATCTTCTGGAATTCTTTTCTTAAAATTCCAGTTATTTTTCCTATTTTGGCATTGCCTATCTTTGCATTGTCAATTTGCACAATGGGGATGGTCTCTGACAAGGTGCCGCAATAAAAAACTTCATCTGCAGTTTTTATTTCATCTAGGTAAATTTTTTGCTCAGAAACATTGTAGCCCAAATCCCTGCCCAATTCCATAAGTGACAGCCGGGTAATTCCTGGCAGTATGCTTTTGCTGTCAGAAGTTATTATCCTTCCATTTTTAACCATAAACACATTATGGGATGGCCCTTCCGCCACAAAACCGCTGCTGTCAAGCATCAGGGCCTCGTCATAGCCTTTTTGCCTTGCTTCGCGCATAGCCATAACAGAGTTAGCATAAAATCCGGAAATTTTAGCCCCGAATTTGGAAGCATCGGGATTAATCCTTTTGTATGACGAAGTCATGAGCCTCATAGGCTTTTTTATTTCAGAGCTGCAGGGCAAAGCGATGATTGCAATGCTCGGCTTTATATTCTTTGGATAAACATCCAGGCTGCCAAAGCCGTAAAATGCCAATGGCCTTATGTAGCCGTCTTTTATTTTATTTATTTTAATTAGTTTTTTAATTGTTTTTTTGATTTCTCCTTGTGAGTACCTCAACTGCATGCCCAGAACCTTTGCGCTTTCATAAAGCCGGCTTATATGCTCTTTAAGCCTGAAAATCCCGACTCCTTTTTTCGCCTCATAGCTGTGTATGCCTTCAAAGCATGCTGTGCCGTAATGCAATGCATGCGCCAGTATGTGGATTTTACCATCATCAAAATCAAATATTTTTCCGTCAATCCAGATTTTTCCCCTTAATTCCATTCTAATCAGCCAAAAGAAACCATGTGAATGGGCTTTTTCGACATTTGTATTGTAACTTTCTGCCCCATCCTGAACTTATACTCTTTGCTCAATGAATCCGAAACAAGAATTCCGTTGCCAACTTCGAATACAATGCCCAATTTTTCGTTTTTATTTACAACTCCGTTAACCAGTTTGCATTTTGCGGAAACCTTGCCGCAATAAGGCTCTCTTACCAAGTATTCAAATTTATCGGAATTTAAAGGCAAAACTTTGCCGCCTGCGCTTTTCAGCCACGCATTACTTCCTGCTGCTGTCGCAATCAAAATGCCGGAACTTTTCTGCCTTTCTTTCTTTTTTCCTGCATACAGAAGATACCTTGCTGTAAGGTAAGGCCTTTCCGCCGCTATATAGAACTCATTCAGGGCAAGCTCATGGACTTTTTTATTGCCTATAAAAGCCTCAAGCCTGTGCAATTTTTTTATTTTGTAATTATTATTCAGGATTTTCTTCAGCTTTTTATTGAAATCATTTCCTGCTGCCTGCATAAAAAATCCCTCCTTTTTTTCGGGGTCGGAATTAACGCCGAGCAAAGGCGTTTCATCAAATATGAATTGCGCTGCCCTCAAGAAAGTCCCGTCGCCGCCGACAGCTATCACCAAATCCGCATCATTAAAAAATTTTTTATTGAGCCTTGTCCTTTCAACCAGCCTGTTTCTTATGCTGCTTTTTCCCAAGGCGGCCTTTACTGCGCTTATCGTGCTTTTCTGCCTTTTCAGGTTGAATTTCGTGTAAACAACCAAGACATTGCCTATTTTCATAGGGAAACAGAATTAAATGCCTTATTTAAATTTTTGCCTAAACTTCAAAGCCGTATTTGCCGTACATGGGCGTGAAAAGAAAAGGACCGAAGAATTCCAGCTGCAATTTTCCGCTCTTATCCCTGATGCCCCTTACCATCTCCTGTTCATTCTGGCTGCCGACAGGCCCCACTATAATCCCGTCGGGCTTGAGCTGCTCAAGCAAAGGTTTTGGAAACTCCCTACATGCAGATGTTATTATAATCTTGTCAAAAGGCGCTTCATTGGGCATACCATTTGAGCCGTCATCCTCAAGAACAAAAACATTCCTCATTCCTGACTTTTTCAGGTTTTCCCTTGCAAAATGCACAAGCTCCGGTATTATTTCGGTTGATATTACCTTTCCCATGCTTCCTACAATCCTTGCAATTATAGCTGCCTGATAGCCTGAGCCGGTGCCAACCTCAAAAACCTTTTCCCCAGGCTGCAATTCAAGCAGGGAAGTCATTATCATAACGGTTGTCGGCTGCGAGATTGTCTTTCCCCTTAATAAAGGCAGTGGAGTGTCATCATAGGCCCTGCTTTTCAGCTCCCTATGCACAAAATCCTCTCTTGGTATATCCCTGAAAGCGTTCAGCTCTATCTCCCTAAACCCAAAATTCTCTTTCCAGAACTTCAGCAGCTCATTTTTTTGCTCTAGGCTTATCATTTTCCAAAAATTTAACCATGCTGAAAAGCATTTTGTTCGCAGGCACATTTATTTTATGCTTCTCTGCCAGCTCTATAATTTTCCCGTTTAAAAAGTTTACTTCTGTTTTTTTCCCCTTTAAAATATCCTGGAGCATTGAACTTTTATTTTCGGCTGAGTCCTTGATGATTTTTATTACCATGCTAAAAGTTTCCCTCCTGTCAAATTTCAGGTCCTCTTTTTCAGCAACAGCAAGCAATTCATCGATTATTGGCATTATCAAGCCAGTATCTTTCAATAAGGCGCCGTTCTTAACCCCAAATATCGCCGTCAGCGGATTCATAACGCAGTTCACAATAGTTTTTTTCCAAATCCTTTCCTTGATATTTTTGTCAACCTGCGCCGGCAGGCCTGATTTTTTGAATATTCTGCAGATTTTTTCAGAAACATCAGACTGCTTGATAAATATATCCCCGATGTTGCTGCAGCTTACCTTTCCTGCTTCCAGAAAGGTGGTGCCTGCTGTTGTGATGCCCCTTATGACTTTGCATTTTACTATGCCCTTTACAATATCCTCGCTTCCAAGCCCGTTCTGAAGGCAAAGAATAATATTATTTTTTTTAATTAAATGCCTTATTTTTTTTATTGCCGCTTCGCTGTCCACAACTTTTGTGCATAGGATTACCAGTGTACCTTCATCCATCTCCACTATTTCAGTTGCGGCTTTGACCTTGAAATTTTTGTTGATGCAGCCGCTTATTTTCAGGCCATCCTTATTTATTTTATCGGCATGGGCTTCTCTTCCGACCAAAAGAACATCATTTTCCCTGCTAAGCAGGGCTCCGGCCATGCTTCCAATGCCGCCTGCGCCGAGTATTATTATTTTCATTTTAAGAATTAAAAATTATTGTATTAAAATTGCAGCTTTTCCTGGCATTGCCTGCCCGGCTTTTTGCTCGCTGCTTTTATCGGCATCCGTTATAGTGATTTCGCAGCCAAATTCTCTTGTGAAAAAATCCAGCGATTCTTTTAGCGCTGAAAGCTCCTGCTGCTGCGTTAATGCCGCATTCGGGATTTTTCTTGCATTGAGCATCTTTGGCAGGAATTTCATGATTTCATTTCCGTGCTTCTTAAAGGAACTGCTGCCCATTATATCATTTAATATATCCCTGGTATTTTTGCCTTCGCCAATCAGCCTGTTGGCGTCTTTGAAAAGGGAGTATTTCCACAACGGGCTGGCAAATAGTTTTATTGACTTGGGCTTTTCAACTTTTGCAAGCCTTATAACCTCCCTGATGTCGCTCAAAGTGCCCATTATGAAGTTTTCCATATAACCCAGTTCCATGTTGATGGACTTTAAATCAGCTTCAGGCCATTTTTCATTTGACACAAAGGATTTTTTTCCTATAATATTCCAGCATTCCTCGCAGAAATGAGGCGCGAATGGAGCCAATAATTTTATTTGGGTTTCTATGAACAAGTTTATCAAGGCCTTGTTTGGATTGTTGCTTGTCCTTCTTAAGTACCATTTCAATTCCCTCTGCATGTCCAGGAATGAATATTGCACTGCTGACTTGAAGAGCATGTTTTCCATGGCATCTGTCACTTTTCTTATTGTCTCGTTGATTTTTCCCTTAAACCACCTGTCTATTGCAAGGCTTGTCGACCTGCCTTTGTCATAATTGCCGTTTATGAAAGCATGCAGTTCCTCTAATTTTCTCTTTGCTGTTTCCAAAAACTCCATGTCATAGTTCGCGTCGTCCATGCCTTCCCCGGCATTTGCCGCGGCTAGCCTTACAATATCCGGGCCGTGCTTGGCATAGAGCTCCCTCATCGTGAAGAAATTGCCTTTCGACTTCGACATCTTTTCATTGTTTACCATAATCCTGCCGTTTATTATGAATGCCCTTGGCCAGTATTTCTTAGGAAACAGTGCAACATGGTTGAAAATGCAGAATGCGAGGTGGTTTTGCAGCAGGTCCTTTGCCGAATTCCTGAAGTCGAAAGGGTACCAGTACTCAAAATCCTTCCTCATTGTTTCAATCATTTTTTTTGAAATTCCGGTTGATTTTTCTATCGCTGCAGAATTTCCTTTTCCGAGATAAACGAAGTCAAAAAATTCGTCATTCAGCCTGTCAATCCTAAGCCCGTAATCCTTGGGGTGCTCAAGGTATTTTGCAATTGTGCAGTATGCCATCTGTATTGTGGAATCTGACAGCGACTCAATAACCCATTTAAGATCCCAGGGCAGCTTTGTCCCTAAGCCAAATTCCCTTGTGCATGCCCAGTGGCCAAGCCAGTCTACGACATAATCAAACTGCTTTCTTGCCATCTCGGGGTATATTTTCATATTCTCAAGGCATTCATGCGCTGCTTTCTTCCACTTAGCATCATTATACTCAATAAACCACTGGTCTTCAACAATCCTGACAATGCATTCTGTCAGGCATCTGCAAATAACTTTGCCCGTCGGCTCGTAGTATTTAACCGCAAAGCCCTTTTCAATCAGCTCTTTTTTGATTATATCCTTGCCTTCCTCTACCTTCTTTCCTTCCAGATTGACAGAAAACGCATCTTTATACAAATGGTTTAAAGTGGCTGTGTAATGGCTTATTTTGTATAATTCTTTCTTTGCTTTTTCCAGCTGCTCCTGCTGCTTTTGCGAATTTATATTGTATTTCTTCAGCATTGCCTCGGCAGCAATATCCCCATATTCAGGCGTGTTTAATACTGCTATTGGCTTTATACTTTTGACTTCCTCAAAGTTTAGGTTATATTTTTTGCACAGCTGCCCGTTGTTTTGTATTTCCCTCAATGCTATTAAATCGTCCGGGGATTCTGAAGGGACAGAATGCACAATGCCTGTTCCAACATCAGCTTTCAGGAATGTTGCCGGAAGAATCAGGACTTTGCTTCTGTCAAATTCCCCGGTTTTTTTGCCTATCAAGTCAATGCCGGAAATTTTTTTTATTATTTTAATATCATAGCCTTGCTCATTCAGCCTCTCTATGGCTTTTTTTCCCAATATCCACTTTTCGCTATTGACTTTTGCCTCGCAGTAATCTACATCCGGATTGACAAACAGGTTTGTTATGCCCAGAATGGTGTCGTGCCTTAATGTAGCGCTTAAAATATACCTGCCCCCCTCTAATTTGTGCTTGAACAATAAAAATTCCTGCGGAGTTTCGCCTTCCCCCTCTGAGCGGTCATGATCCCCTACCGGCACATTGTCTTTTGGGCACCAGATAACGGGGTGCTTGCCTTTTTTTATATAGCTTTTTTCCTTAAGCCTGTTGAATTGCCATCTTATAAAAGCGTCGTAAGGCGGATTTAAGTAGGTTGTCCTGAAAGTATACCTTTCATCAACGGCAAAGCCCATGCTCTTTATGTCTTTTAATGTCTCTTTTGGGAAATAGTCGCACCAGTATTCCGGATTTGCAAATTTTGTTATTTCCTTTTCAGGCACCTCCATCTTCCTTAAAGTTTCAATCTGCGTCGGCTCTTTTTCCCTTACGCGCTGCGCTGCTGCAATTATCGGGGTTCCTGTACAATGAAAGCCGAACTTAACCAGAACATTGAAATTTCTCATTCTCTTGTACCTCGCCATGACCTCAGAATAAGTGTAAGTGAACAAATGGCCAAGGTGCAGAAGGCCGCTCATGTAAGGATAAACTATTGCAACATAGTATTTTTTCCTTTTATCTGCTTCAGCCCGAAAAACTTTTTCTTTTTCCCATTTATCCTGCCATTTTTTGGCAATACTGTTGAAATCCAGCATAATCTAAACGTAAAGGGGCATCTTTTTTAAGGTTTTTTGTTTGTAACCTAAAATAAATAAAAATAAATTACTATAATATTCTTTCCAGTGGTTTTTGGTTTTTCTGCCCAAATTGACTTGGAACAGTGTGCACATCAACAATATTTGTCGGAGTAACAGGAATGAAAATTCTGTTTTCTCTCGGTCTTGTTATCCAGCCACCATTGTAAGCGACCGTTCCTTGATCACCTGGCCTAAAATAAGGTCCTTTTTCTGCTTCGTACATTTCAACCATTTATTTCTACCTCCATCAATTTTATTTTGCCCGATAAGAAAAAGCTCAACAAGTGCAGGCTCCTCTTATCAGGCCCGCACTTACAGCACGATGACTAGCACAATAATCAGGATACTCAAAGCAATTATGCCAGTCTGCGACATAAAACTTTAAATCATATAATTTATATAAAAATCTTTTGGTTTTCAAATAAGAATTAAAATAAAAATTAAAAAGATTAAAACTTCTTGAACTGCGCTGCCGTGTCAATCAAGTCAGAATGGCCCAAAAACATTGCCCTGCAGCAATACCTTTCCAGGCCCAATTCATCCAAAACCTTCTTCCTTTCATCGCCTGCATTTACCTTGTCCTGGAAAGATTCCCATAAATGCCCTATCGGCTTTCCACAGCTCCAACACCTGACTGGAATTATCATTTTGCCCTCCTCACCTGTAAGACTTCTGCACTTTTGCCCTTGCCTTCCCATGCCTGTTAGGCTTGTGCATTTCCTTTCTCCTTACGTCCGCAACAAGCATAGTCCTGTCATAATTTAAGTATTGCTCCCTTAGTTTCTCGCTCTTCGTGAATTCGACAAGAGCTTTTGCAATGCCTAATCTTGAAGCTTCGGCCTGGCTTGTCACTCCGCCGCCTGCGACGTTAACGTCTATGTCAACCTTGCTTGCCGCATCGCCGGCTATAATCAAAGGCTCCATCAGCTTCAGCCTCGAAAGCTTTGGCGTGTAATTATCAATAGGAACGTGGTTTACCCTTACAGTCCCCTTTCCCTGCCTTAGTGTAACTCTCGCAATTGCGGTTTTTCTTTTTCCTAATGCCTGTACGACTTTCATCTTCCACCCAGGAACTTGCATACCTCATTTATTCTTATGTAATCGATAGCATCAAGCTTCGAAATATTCATGCCTTTTAAATTCTCCATTTTTTCGTTCTTTAGATTTTCAGGAACGCCTATATAGCATCTGACGTTTTTGAAGGCGCTTTTTCCCTTGCTTATATTGTAGGGTATCATGCCTCTTATGGTTTTTTTGACAAACCTGTCCGGCATTTTCGGCAAAAAAGGCCCTTTTGTATGCACTCCTCTCTGAAGCCTTTTGTTATATCTGCCCAAAATTTCCCTCTTTTTTCCTATAATGACGCAATTTTCGCAATTAACAACATCTACCCTGTTGCCCAGCAAGGCCTTTTTTGCGATGTAGCTTGCCATTCTCCCCAAAATAAGATTATTTGCGTCTATTATCATTTTAGCCTATGATCTTTATCCTTTTTCCGTCAGGGCTTTCTTTGCTTAATTCCAGCAATGAGACAACATTAGCGCCTGCCTTTTCCAGCTTTTCGAGAGCGCCTTCCGAGAACTGGTATGCGGCTATAGTCAGCTTATGGTTCAGGTCTCCGGAGCCAAGCACTTTTCCAGGCACGACAATAATCTCGTTTTCTTTTGTGTACCTGTCAATCCTTGACAGATTGACAGCCCTTCTCTGCCTTGTCGGCTTTTCCAAATCCATTGCAACCCTCTTCCATAAATTTGCAGACTGCTCACTACCTCTTTTCTTGAGCTCCTGGATTAAGCTCTGCAATATCGGATTTGTCGGACCGGTTCTTTTTGCCATTTTGTTTTTTTGAATATGCGGGGGACGTGATTTGAACACGCGCACCCACTAAGGGACAAGGCCCTCGACCTTGCGCATTTGGCCAGGTGCAGTAGCGAGCCCCGCTAAAGGCCCGGAATCTCTGCCACCCCCGCATGGGAGCGGGAATATGTTGCGTTTATTTTGCCTTTTTCAGCTCTTCAGCAAACTCGTCAAGCTGCTCGTTAAATATGTCTATAGCCTTTGTCACAATTTCCTTGCAGCTTAATTGGCCCCAAGACTCTACATTGAAAATGTAATCATCCACATAAGAAACCTTTATTTCTCCGTTTGAGACTTCCTCGGCAATGCCTGCTAGGTCATACTTGAATAAATTCTCCTTCACAACCTCTAATTTTCCATTCCTCATCTCAAAAATATTCCCATGGGTCTTGTCAACAACCTCCTCGGGATTTTTTACATTGCCTATCTCTATGACTGGCCTTTTCTTGTAGTAAACAAGGCACGGGCTCCATTTTACATGCGTTTTTCCCCTGCCTAAAACCGCTGTTGCCTCCAGCTCGAGCTGCTGGTTTTTCAGCAGCTTTACAATCGGCATTTTAGGGTGAACAGGCTTGATTGCAGAGTCTTTGCTTTTGATTTCAGACGCATAAACCACTCCGGTGCCTTTTGAGGCCTGCAATGTCAGCTTTACCTGGCACCTCGCGCAGCCTTTGCCCTCGCACTTGCATTTATCCGGCAGGTTATATGATTTTAAGTCCGTGGTTAACGGCATCAGGCCCAGCCTGTGCGCAATAATTTCATCGTACAAAATCGAGCTGTTCTTCCTTATTTCAACATCTTCCACTGCCATTACAGGCACTTCTTCAAGCATTATCCTTCTCAAAGCATTTGCATAAGACGGATTGCCGTCCTTCAAAATAAATGAAAGCTTATTTTCATCCTTCCTGTTTTCAAGCGATCTGACTTCCATTTTATACACGCCTCCCTCTTCTGCCGCCTTTTTTTCTGCAGCCATCATGAGGCAAAGGCGTAACCTCCTCTATAATGCCTATCCTTAATCCCATTCTCGACAAAGCCCTTATGGCAGCTTGAGCGCCAGGACCCGGGCTTGTAGGGCCGTTATGGCCTCCGGGCGCCTTTATCTTTACATGTATGCCGCTGATTCCCTTTTCCATCGCTGTTTCCGCAGCCTTTTTAGACGCAATCATCGCAGCTGTCGGCGAGCTTTCCATCCTGTGGCTTTTAACAACCTGGCCGCCGGAGCTTTTGCTTATTGTCTCGGTTCCTGTTATGTCCGTTATATGTATTATAGTATTGTTATAGCTGGCATAAATGTGCGCAATTCCCCATCTTATACCTTCCGGCCTTACCATTTTATTTTTCTGCTGTTTTCTCCTTAGTTTTTTTCCTTGCTTTTCCGCCTTCAGCCTCTTTCTTCTTTGCTTTCTTCTCTTCAGGAAGCCTTTCAGCGTGGCTTGGGCTTGATAAAGAGGAAGAGGAGGTGAATTGTATCAGGCTTTCTTCGTGGAGCGGGACAAGGTATGACGGAGTTGTTATTGTCTTATCCCCTATTGTAACATGCCTGTGCACTATGAACTGCCTTGCCTGCAAAACGCTTTTTGCCAGGCTTTTTTTGAAAACCAGCGTCTGCAGCCTTCTTCCCATGATGTCATTCAGCGTTATCGAAAGGACATCCGCTATCTTGGCATTTTTTTCCAAAAGCCCCAGCCCACTCAATTTTTTAAGCAGCTGGCCCGTTTCAATTTCAACCTGCCTTGTTTTTTCCGAGGTTAATTTTTTTGCCTGGTCTGAAAAGTTTTTCAGGATTGAATTCATTTTCCATATCTCATATTTTCTTCTTAGACCGTATTTTGTTATCAGCTCTTTTTCAGCTAAAATCCTGTCCTTTTGCCACGGATGGCGCGGCGTTGAATATTTTTTCTTCTGCCTTTTTATGTCTCCCATTTTAGCTAAGTTCTCCCTGCCTTGGCTTCTGCCTTCTTTTTAACTCCCATGACCTTGCCCTTGTTTCTTCTGAAGTTCGCCTTTGTCCTTTGGCCCCTTACAGGCAGGCCAAGAATATGCCTTATCCCCTTGTAGCTCCTCATCTTCTTCAACATCTTTATGTCGTTTTCCTGGGCGAAAATCAAATTTGAAGTTACAATATGGTGGCTTTCCCCTGTTTCAGGGTCGTTTTTCCTGTTGAACATCCACGCGGGAATATTGAATTTTAAAGGGTCCTTAAGAACATCGTCGATTTTTTTAACCTCGTCATCATTCAGGTAGCCTGTTTTCTTCCTTTGGTCCATCCCTATGGCATTGCAGACGGCATTAGCCATCATGAAGCCTATTCCCTTTATCTTCATCAGGGAATGGCCGATAGGCTTGTTTCCCTCGAGGTCTGTCTGCGCAATCCTTACAAAATACTTGAGCTCTTTCTTTTCTTCCATCTTCAAAAAAACAGCCGAGAATAAACCGTTATAGCGAAACCAGCTAACCCTAAAAGCGCTCGCAACGAACTCGGGCTTATATAAAATAAGGATAATGGGGGTATTTAAAAAGCTTGCGGAAAAAAATAAAAATCACCAAAGCTGAAACGAACCCGCCATTTTATATAAAAAAGGGCAGCCGGTGGGAATCGAACCCACTCCAAGCGGGCTCTGTTTGCAAACAAAGCAATCCACAGCCGCTTATTCTACCATTAAACTACGGCCACCATAATGCTGAGAATTGGTTTTTTGCTTATAAATCTTTTGCGACAAGCCTTTTTAAATCATGCAGCAGGGCCTCAAATTTCACATAGCCGGATTTCTCATTGAAATGCCCGGCATTTTTTATTATTTTCAATCTGGCATTCAAGTTATCAGTCAGGCCATGAGCCATGGAAAGCGGCTGGTACATGTCATTGTCAGAATGGTAAATGAAGAATTTGCCGCAATTGCCTTTTATTTTTTCCCAATCAAAGCTTTTCATGAATGTCTTGCTTATAGTGTCAAAATAATCATTGCCTATGAACTTGTAATATGCGGCGACCAAAAATGCAGCCCTGATTTTTTTATTTTCCAGCAGATTCAGGATGAATGCGCAGCCCAGGCTGTGCCCGACAACAATAGAATCCTCATTTAAATATTTTCCATAATTTTCAAAAGCCTTCAGCCATTTTTTCATTGTCTGCTTTTCAGGCGTTGGGAATTTAGGAATAAAAACCCGGCAATCCAACTTCTCCAATTCCCCCTTCAGCCATGGAAACCAGTTCTCATCAGGGCGCCCGTATGCGCCATGGATGATAAAGACATTGCAGGCCATTTTAGCCGGAATAATAGCCCTTCTTCAGCACGAGTTTATAGAAGGCAAAAGGCAGTATGAATGAAAAGGCATAAACAACTGCAACAATAAACGGGTTTTGCGGATTATTAATATTCAAGGCTTTCTCAAAGCCATTTGCGACTAAAGTGATGATAAAAACGTTTATTATGGCTATGAGCGGGATTAAAATGCCCAGAAAGATATGGTGCCTTGCCTCAAGATGCTCTATGCTCCTTATAAGCAGTTCGAACAGCAGACCAAAAGAGGCGCCAAGAATCATGGTAACCAAAAACAGCTGGACTGATTTCAAAAACATCAGCGGCGGTATTAAAGCAACGGAAATGATAAAATTGCCTATAACGGCTATAACCAAAGCGAGCCAGTAGACTGCTTTGTCAAGGATTTTTATTGCCGCGTGCTTCCCTTCCTTAGCCTCCCTGACAATATTTATAGTTTTATCTATTTCCTGCTCGGCCCACCCCTTTTCTTTCAGCCTCTTTTTCAGCTTATCCATTTTCAGGATTCTTCTTCCCCGTAAAGTGTTTTTTTAACCAGCTTTATGAAGTTTTTAGTTGTTTCGTAATCCTCTTTCAGCGTGTCTATGCTCACTTCGACAATCTCCCCGCCGACATTGGAAATCATTGTAACGTGCCTTCTGTATTCCTCCCTCTTGCTATGGTCAGCCCTGAGGATTTTCCTCAGTTTCATGTAAAAATTTATGTAGCTTATTATCTCCTGGTTGTCATGGTAAACCTTTTTCACCAGCTCGGACCTCAATCCCGCGTTGCTCGGTATCGAAGCTATTAATTTATTCTCCTTTGCGTGCTTGAGCAAAGACTCTGTGCCGAAGTCTATGGTGCTTATCAATCTCTCAATCATGTGCCTCATCATATCCACTGTCCGGGTGTATTTGAGGCTTACATAGAACAAATGGTCTACCCTCTTCAGTTCCTGCACTGCGTTATTCAAGGCTTCTTCCATTCTGAAAAAATCAGGCTAATACGCTCTCATCCCTGCTTACTGTGGTAAGTATGCCATCTATAAATGATTTTGCTTTTGAAACATAATCTTCCAAAAAATCTGCTGATATAACCCTGATACTAAAATATTCATCGCATATGACAAACTGGCCTTTTCTCTGGAATTCGACAGGGCTTTTTTTGTGCTGCATGACTATGTCCCTTACTTCCTGTATCAGCCTTATGTGCTCCCTGCTTATCCCATGCTTTCCGATGCATTTTTTTTCAAACAAATGGAATTTTGCTGCAAAATTTTCCTGGAATGGCGGTATGCGGTTAAACAGCCTCTCGTAGTAAAGAACTGAGCTCATAGCGTATGTCAAAGACAAAAACAGGTTTTCAGCAACAGCCAGCAGCAGGCGGGCATCTTTAACCATCGGGTAGGTTATTGCGAGTATATGCTCTGCAAGCTGCAGCTTTTCCCTTGCCAAACCTCCAAATTCCTGGAATTTTTCCATACGGATAAACCAGCCTGAAAATATAAAGCTTTTCTCAGTCAGACTTTAATTCCATGATTGCCGCAGCCAAATCGCCGTTGTTTTTTTCAATGGCCTCTTTCGCGCTTTTTTTATCGGCATTGGCCTGCTCCATCACTGTCCTTATATCCTCATCGCTTATGTCTATTTCCCTGCTTCTTTCCTCTACATTCCCTATTATCTGGAATGTTTCCTGCCCCATCATGTTTACCTTGCTTACCTGCGGATTCGAGATGACAAGCTCTTTTTCGGCTGTTTTGATTATTACCTCGGTTGCGTCAATTTCCTGCTGGGAAATACCCATCTTGCGCATCATCTGCTGCATCTTTCTCGGGTTCATTCCTGGTATCATTTTATATGCCTAGCAGCCTGTTTCCGTAGCTGTAAAGAAATATCATTATGACAATGACCACTATGCTGAAAATCACGATATGGCCGGGCTTGAATTTTATTTTGCTTTTGTACTCGTCAAAATACCTTACAAGGCCCCCCATGCCTGATGGTATTGAAACCCTATCATTGCTCATTTTAACCGAATATTGAAAAATGGGACTGGCATAAGCCATCTTCTGTCAGATGCTTTTTGCAACATAAGGTTGCGATCATCTGCCTTAGCATTTAACTAAGCCCTGTAAAGGTTGCACAAGCCAGTGCTCGCCGTTTCATCCTTTCCTTGGCAACGTCAAAAGGTTAACTCATTTCCCTCGCGGGAAACTTCGCGTTTATCATCCTTAGCCAGGGAGGTCTCGTTTCTGTGCGGTTTACTTCCATTGCTGGAACTTTCTTCCGAAAGTGGCTGCTTCCTGCAAGGCAGGTGTGGATGGACTTTCCTCAGCAGAAGATTGAATAAATCTGCAAAGCAGATTTAGTATCTCTGCCGACAGCTAAGCGCCAGTCCCTCTGCAAAGTAGAATTTCCTAGTTTATAAAATTAACTCTTTTTTCCCCTTAAAATGTCGTTTATGTCCTTCCTCAGGCTCCTGATTTCCTCGAACTGGTCGGACAAAATGCTTTCCTTTATATCCTCCCCTATCGCCAGCACGACAATAAAAATGACCATCAGAAGCCACAGGAAAACTGTCTGCAGGAATCCCCATGATAATGTATAATTATCGGCGATAAAGACGCGGTTTATGAGGAAGTAGCCTATGACAAGAACTAATAGCCCTACTACCAGAAGCAGTTTCTCGAAAATGCTTGCTTTCCTCTTTTTTTCAAGCATATCGCCATCATGCAATATCCCATTTATATATCTTTCTCACTTTTTCAGCTTAACTGCCAATAACTCCTGCTTTCCGCTGTAAACCTTTCTTTGCTCGATGGTCTTGAAATTGTATTCCGCGCAAAGCCCCTTTATCAGGCTTAAATCCCGGACCAAGACAACAAGAATGCCGTCTTTTTTTAATATGTAGTCCGACTGGTAAAAAAGCTCCTTATAGGCCTTCTCGATATCTTTATTGTATTTTGACAGCGCAGGCATGTCAGCCGCGATTTTGTCAACACTGCCCTTCTTGAATTTTATGTCAAGCCACTCGACATCAACCCTGCTGAAATTGAGCTGCTTGTCAATCCCGGCGATTTTGGCATTCTTTTTTGCATACTGCACAAATTTCATGGAATTGTCATAGCCATAAACACTCAATTTTTCCTTTCTTATCTTCTTATCTGCCTGCCTGAAGAACCTGCCAAAATCAAAATTCTTAAGCGGAATTAACTTCAAAAAAGCAAACTTGTCCTTATTGTAAAAATTAACCGGAAAATTCAATGCGAATAACGAAGCTTCTATCGGTATCATGCCAGAGCCTGTAAAAGGGTCTAATAAAGAGTCTTTTTTGCGAAACTCCGCTATTCTTGCCAAGGCATAAGCTATGGTTCCCTTCAATGAGGCGGGGTGCATGAAAATCTTATAGCCTCTTTTGCTCAAATCAAAGCCGGAGAAATCAATCCCAAAATAGCAGCGGCCTTGATTAATATAAACCACAAAGAGCACATCCGGCTGGATTAAATTAACCTCCTGCCGGTATTTTTTATTCTTTTTTATATTGTCAATCACAAATTCCCCTGCCTTCTTTTCAATTTCTGCAGCACTTGCCACATTTCCGTCTTTCAGGCACCTGACGGCAAAGCTGGTGCCTTTATCCAGCCAGCCGGAAAAGTCAACTTTCCCTATTTTCCCGTTTATTTTCCCGAAAAGATCACCATCCAGGCTGAAATCCTCAAATAAAAAAAGAATTCGGCTTACAGACTGCGCCCTGTAGCACAAAAGGCATAAATCGGGCAGTTTCTTAACATTGAATGCCACGCAGCTTTCTCTAATTTCAGCATCCGCATTTATCAGCTCCTTTACCTCTTTGGCGCAGATATCCTCAATGCCCCTTTCAGTTATTGCCAAGCCCCTCATATCCCTTAAGAAATGTTTTAATTATAAAAAGCTATTCAATTTTTTGATTTTTTATTATTTTTTATTGAATTTATTTTTTCTAAAATTAAGTGGGAATAGGTTTATTGTTTCTCTTTACATATTTAGTTATGTTCCCCACCCCCTTGCGATTCTTTTTGCTTATTGAGCCATGAATTGGTGCCTGCCTTAACATGGCTCTGGCTCAATTTAATGAAAAAATTTATTAAAGCGGGAAAAAAACCAGGAAATATGCAAAAAATACTGCTCGACACAAACTTCCTGCTCATACCTGCGCAATTCAAGGTAGATATCTTCTCTGAAATTGAAAGGATATGCAATTTCAGCTACCAGATTTTTATTTTGGACAAGACAATAATGGAATTGGAGAATATCATAAAAAAGCAGAAGGGAAAAGACAGGGACGCTGCAAAGCTCGGCCTGAAACTTGTCAGTCTGAAGAAACTGGGCATCGTAAAAACCGAAGATGGCGTCAGCACGGACATGTCAATAGTAAATACCGCGGAAAGCGGCTTTATAGCGGCAACGCAGGACGCGGATTTAAAAAGATTGCTGAAAGCGAAAAGCATACCCATAATAACTTTAAGGCAAAAGAAGTACCTCATATTTGAGGGAAAAGTTTAAATAATGAGCAAAATTCTCACGATAAGGTGTTTTTTATATGTTTTACAAAATTGAGCTAAAGGACCATATACGGGTGCCTCCGGACATGTTTGGCCTTCCTGTTGAGGAGGCTATCGTAAAAAGGGTAAAGGTGAAATATGAAGGCTTCATTTCCCAAAACATGGGAATAGTCATTGATGTATCCAATGTAAAGGAAATCGGTGAAGGCATAATCATACCCGGAGACGGCGCTTCCTACTATGAAACAACCTTTGAGCTGCTTACATTCAAGCCTGAATTGCAGGAAGTCATTACTGGCAGAATAAAAGATATCGTGGATTTCGGCGCTTTTATGAATCTAGGGCCTATAGAAGGCATGATACATGTAAGCCAGACAATGGACGATTTCGTAAGCTTCAGCAAGGACAAGACATTAGCGGGCAAGGAGAGCAAAAGGGTATTGAAGGTAAATGACATATGCAGGGCGCGCATAATAGCAGTTTCATTCAAAGACAGCAATAATCCAAAGCTTGGACTTACAATGAGGCAGCAGGGCCTTGGAAGGCTGGACTGGATAGACCATCCTGAGCAGAAAGAAATTCCAAAACCAAAGAAAGAGCAAAAAGGAAAAGACAAGGATAAAAAATGAAAAAAAAAGTCTGCAAAAAATGCAAGATATTTGTTGAAGGTAGCGAGTGCCCTGTCTGCAAAGGCAACCAGTTTTCCGTAAGCTGGCAGGGAAGGCTTCACATTTTGGACGCGGACAAGTCCCTTATAGCAAAAAAGATAGGATTAGCTGCAAAAGGAGAATATGCAATAAAAGTCAGGTGAGTTCTATGGATCTGAAGATAATCGAAAAGAAGGAAGAGCCATTGCTGTCAAGGACGAAAATAATCTCAGAGGTAAATTTCAGCGCTTCAACTCCATCAAAAAATGAAACCAAATCAAAGATTGCCTCTTTGCTGAACGCCAATGAGAATTTGGTTGTTGTCAAGCACATTTACACTGATTTTGGCTTAAAGAAAGCAAGCGTGGAAAGCTATCTCTACAATGATGAGAAAGAGATGGGCAGCATTGAGATAAAGCCGAAAAAAGAAAAAGCCCCGGCTAAGGAAGCTAAAGAGTAAAAATGGCAAAAAAGAAAAAAAAACCAAAAAAGCCTTTGCAGGGATGGAAGATCTACAAGGTAGCAGGCGATAAGCTGGAGAGGAAAAACAGGTATTGCCCGAAATGCGGCCCGGGAACTTTCATGGCAAAGCATGCCAACAGGGAGTTTTGCGGCCAGTGCGGCTATACGGAATTCTTAAAAAAATAATCATTTTTTCTGGTTTTGGAATATCCATAAATCTTCTGTAGTCAGTTTCTGCCCCTTTTTGATTTTTTCCCTGATGAACTCTTCCTTGTCCCTGATTAGTTTCTCCTCATTTTCATCCCGCATTTTTTGCATTTCCGAGCTTAGGCTGCTGTATTCCCCGAGCTTTTCCTTTAGCACGGAATTAATTTCGCTGAAACTTTTCTTCAATTCCAAAAATTTTGAAAAAGACTCCTCTTCGCTTAGCTTAAGCTTATCGATTTCCCCGGAATCTGCAATTATCCCCTCGTGTATTGCCTGGCTTTGCTTCGCATTTTCCTGTATAGACTCATGCAGAATCTCAGCTTCGCTTTTCAGGTTGTAGGCTTCTTTGCCCAAGCTGCCTCCTTTTTCCAGAATATCGCCCAAAATTTTTGATTCGTCAAATCTCCTTTTCAGCTCTTTTACCTGCTTGGTTATTTTCTGCTCCTTATCAAAGGGCATGGCCTCTGTTTCTATTTTCAGCTCCAGCCTGTCAATTTCGCCTTTGATCCTGAAAGGATCCTCCTTGAAGCCGTGTTTTTTTATCAGGGAATTTTTCTCCTGATTAAGCCTTTTGATTTCAGAAATAGAATTTTTTATTTTTTCATTGAGGGCATTCCTTTTTTCCTTGTCATCCCTGACCTTTTTTGTCAGCTTGTCCCTCTTGCCCCTTTTTTCCCTGACAGAGATTATAAGGCCCCTTATTTTTTTGCTGCATCCTTCCTTTTTGCCAAACCACGATTCCTTCTCCTTGTCAATTTCATTAAGCTTGTTCTTCAAGGCGTTTATTTCCTTCTTTATTTCATTTAGCCTGCTGAATAGCTCGTTCTCTTTTTGCATGCCGTGTCACGTTCCCTGCCCATTCTTGAACAAAAAAACTAACCGAAAAGCGCCCCTAAGCCTGCCGCTGCCTGCTCCTCGCCCTTCTTTTCTTCCTCTGCTTTTTTCTTTTCGTCAACCTTGCTTTCAGCTTTTGCTTCAGCAGCTTGAGCCACTGGCGCAACAGGAACAGCAGCCTTCTCTATAGCTTCGTCTATATTCACTCCTTCCAAAGCTGCCACCAAAGCTTTTGCCCTGGCATCATTTACCTTGACTCCGGCAGCCTCGAGCACTTTCTTCACATTCGCTTCATTAACCTGCTGCCCTGCTTTATGCAGCAGCATTGCACTATAGATGTACTCCATTTATACCCCTCCTAGTTTATTTTATCAAAATCAATTTATTTTCTTAATGTGCCTTTTCTTACCAATTCTTTTGTTAAATCCTCAATTTGCTCCCGCTCTTTTTCCTCTTTATTTTTCAGAATATCATGCTCCAGCTCATCCAGTTCCTCTCTTACAATCTCTTCTTCTTTGTTTTTTACTGCGTCCTTTGCTTCCTCTTTCTTTACTTCTTCTTGTGGAAATTTCTCTTTTTCTTCCGGCAAAGCTTCAACTTTTTTGTCTGTTTCATGGCTTATTTTTCCAGCCTTTTTGTGCTTTGCTTTTGCTTCTTTTTTAGCTTCTGTTTCTTTACCGTCCTGGGAAATTTTTTCAGGAACATCTATTTTTGCAGTATTTTTCAGGCTCAGCAGAGACCTTTCAGCCTTTGCAAGCAATTCCTCGACAATGCCGCTGTCGATGATTTCCTGGCTTAAGCCCAAGGCCCTTGAGTCATTAAACGCCTTTGATATCAGCAGCTGGATATTGTCCTTTGTTGGATAAGCTGCGTTGAAAGATAAATTAAATGCGCTTTTTGCCGCATTATTAAGCATGCTAAGGTATTGCTGGTCGTCAATTGTCAGTATGTCTCTGGTGTATACCAGCCCATTTTCATAGGCAGCCATCAAATCCAGGCCTACTTCCATGGGCTCTATGCCAAGCCTTGTCAGAATCTCTGCTACTTTTGGCTTTATTTGCTCGCCCTGCCTCACAACTACTGTATCCTCCTTGACAGCGACTTTCCCTCCCTCGACTCCTGTCTTGATGCCGACCATTCCCAATTCCCCGATAATTGGGCCAGGGGCAAATCCTGTGGAGCCTTTATTAACCATAATATCCCTTGGAGCAATCTGGCCTCCTTTTGCAGGAGCCTTGCTCTTGTTTTTCTGCAGTATTCTGCTTAGCTTGAAGGGGCTTTCTCCCGTGAAGATGAGGGCAGGCATGCCATTCAGGTGCTCTTCCAGCTTTTCAATGTCTTTTCTTTCGCTTTTCAGCTTTTCCAGGGCTATCTTTATGAGCCTTTTTTTTGTCATTACCAGGACTACCTTGCCCCTCAGCTGCGCCTTCATAGCCTGCAATTGGGGCGCCGGCAGGTTTTCCATGTTTACAGCTCCGACTATAGGATATTCCTTGGCGAGCTTTACTATATTTTCCACAATCCTCTTCTTATATTCAGCGACGTGAGCCATTTTCATCCAATGATTTTTGTTTTTTAAGTCCGCAATTGCCAGTTTTGATTATTTTTTATCTTCATTATTGGGGAGTTTATCATTTGTTTTTTTCTCTTTTTTCGGCTTTTCTTTTTTTTTCGCATCAGCTTTTTTCTCTTCGCCCGATTCCTTCGGCTTTTCTTTGCCTGCTTTTTTCCTGGTCTTCTTACCTGTTTCCTCTTCCTCTGCCTTCTCCCCGATTTTGATTGCCTTGCCCATTGTCAACTTCAGGTAAACATCTTTTATGTTCTGCTTTTCGTTAGGCAAAGCCTGCAATACCGTGCTGTAAATTGTCATGGCATTGTCTGCAACTTCTTCCTCGCTGGAGTCCTCCTTCCCGACAGAGCACTGTATAATAGGATTGCCTTTTGTCATTATCCTCATGGTTTTCTGCAGCTTCTCGTACAATGGCTTCAGGTTGGCATTTGGAGGCACGACACAGCCTATCTTCGGATTGGGCATTTTTCCCCTTGGGCCCAAAACCCTTCCGAATGTTGCAGCCACTTTCGGCATTATTGTTGCCTGCGCAACAAAGAAATCATGCTTGTTTGCCAGCTTCTTAATTTCACTTTTCTTGCTGAATTTTGCGAAATCATCCACAAGAATAAACTCGTCGCATGCCTTTGCCTGCTCCTGAAGCTCGGCTCCTATCAAGGCGCAGACAGATATTTTTTTACCCCTGCTGTAATGCAGGTTTGCAAATATGTCCAGCTGCTGCTCCTGCTTTTTTAAGTCCAAGCCTTTTAGGTTTATGATTAGGTCAACACTCTGGTTAAAATTCCTTTTAGAAGAAACTTCCTTTGCTCTCTTTAACGCTTCAGTTACTTGGTTCTTTTCCATAACTCTGCCCTCCTACCGAAGTAGTATAGCGGGATTGCTTGGCTTTTGGAATAAGATTATTATATATAAATGTTATGAATTTTTTAAAATAAGTATTAAAAAACTTTATAAACAACAAAGATTTATTCAAATCAATGAGGGATTTTATCGAGGCAGAGGAAGCAAAAAGCTATTTTACAATTGATAAAGCTGAGACTTTATTGCCTAAAATAGAGAAGATTGTTAGAAGGCTGAGGCAGCTGAGCAATGCATTGGATTTATTGGAAGGCGTTGAAATAGAGGTTGAGGAGGAAAATTACGCCCACCTGAGGCACGTCACAAAACTGAACAGGGAATTCCACAAGTTCTCCTACGAGTTTTACAGGAAATTGGACGAGCTCGAAAGCATGGGATGCCTGCTGAAAGACCTTGAACTGGGCTTGGTTGATTTTTACTATAAGTTCGAAAATCGCGATATTTTTTTATGCTGGAAGCTGGGGGAAAAATCGATAAGGCATTGGCATGAGATTTATGCCGGCTTTGAAAGCAGAAATCCGATAATAAATCTGGCAAGAAAATAGATTTATCATAAATTCTTAAAATGAGAAGGAAATCAAGAGAAGTTAAAATAGGGAATGTAAAAATAGGGGGCAATAACCCTATTGCTATTCAATCAATGACCACAACTGATACAACTAACATTAATGCAACCGTAAAGCAGATTCTTGAGCTTGAGGAAATTGGATGCGACATAATAAGGGTTTCAGCCCCTACAATGGAGGCAGCAAAATCCCTGAAGGAAATTAAGGCAAACATAAACCTTCCTTTGATTGCAGACATCCATTTTGACTATAGGATTGCATTGGAAGCTGCAAAGTATGTTGATAAATTAAGAATTAATCCCGGAAATATTGGAAAAGAGGATAGGGTTAAGGCGGTTGTTGATGCTGCAAAAGAATACGGATTGCCGATGAGAATTGGTGTTAATCTCGGCTCTTTGGAGCGCGATTTGTTTGAAAAATACGGCTACAGCGCGGAAGGTATGGCAGAAAGCGCTTTAAGGCATGTGAAAATTTTGGAAAACTTGGATTTTTATGACATTGTTGTTTCTTTGAAAGCTTCTGATGTGCCGAGGATGGTTCAGGCCTACAGGATTTTTGCGCAAAAGAAAGATTATCCGTTGCATTTGGGTGTTACAGAAGCGGGAAGCAAAGTTCCGGGGGCTGTAAAAAGCTCTATGGGCATGGGAATTTTATTGTCAGAGGGAATTGGCGACACAATTCGTGTTTCATTGTCAGAGGAGCCCAAAGAGGAAGTAAGGGTTGCAAAACTGATATTGAGAAGCCTGGGCTTAAGAAATGATGGTGTTGAAGTTACTTCATGCCCTACATGTGCAAGAACTCATGTTGATGTAATCAAAATGGTTGAGGAGCTGGAGCAGAAAACTGAAAAAATAAAGAAGCCCATTCATGTTGCAGTTATGGGCTGCGCTGTCAACGGCCCGGGAGAAAGCAAAAAGGTTGATTTGGGAATTGTAGGCGGGGCTGGAAACACCAATTTATTGTACAAGGATGGAAAGATAATTGGAAAGGTTGAGAAAGAGAAAATTGTTGAGACGCTGATGAAGGAGATTGATAGGATGGTTAATTCTAGTTAATATGAGAAAATCATTTAAATTTAACTCCAAAGAATTTAGTTTTACTTTAATCTTGCCAATAATAATGTCGATCTTGTATATATTTTTTCAAGATTACAAAGAACAATTAGCCTTAAACCGGAATAATTTTTCATTTTGGCAAATATATACTAAAGATTTTATTAATTATGATTTTCAACATTATTTTTCCAATACAGTCATTATTTTACTTTGTTTAACAATCTTGTTTTTATTGCTTCAACAAATAAAGAGGGAAGAATTGGCGAGATATTATTTGTTACGTGTAGTTTTAATCACACCTTGGATAACCTTGATTGCTTATTGGTATAGCATAAAAATGGGGAGCAATGCAGGATATTTTTTAGGTAGTTCTGGCATCGCATTCTCGTTAATTGGATTAATAATTTTTTTGCTCTGTTTTTTAAAAGAAATTCCATTAAGAAGAAGAATTACTGGCATAGTGCTGCTTCTTTTTTTATTATGGATGGCATTTGCTAACAATAAGACTAATGTTAATATTTTTGCGCATATTGGCGGAACACTAATAGGTTTTGTTATAGGTCGTTTAACATATTATAGGCTTAAGAATAAATAAAATCAATGCCTCACAACCACTTTCTTTCTCTTATTCAAGGGCTCTATAACCAAAGTGTCAAACAAGTCAGCCATTTTTCTGGCAAATGGATTTGAAAGGTTTAATTTGTAAAGTTTTGCGTTTCCAATATTCCTTGTGCGCTTGACTATGCCTAATTCAATAAAATCATTCCAAATTCTGAATAAAGTTGTTCTTCCAATTCCGGCGCCTTCTGCAATGTCAGATATGGAATAATCCAATTCCCTGCCCTCTATTAAGAACTCCAAAACCTTTATTTTGGGCGTATTGCCGATTGCTTTTGTAAAAATTGTTTCCATGGCGGGTATATTTTACTCTTCAATATTTAAATGTTTCTATTTTGGAACGTATATGTTCCATATTTGGAGTAAAATCTTATATACCAAACTGCGTTTGCTTATTTAATGGACAAAATACTTATTATGAAAAGGTTTTTAAGAAAGCTAATCAACCTTGACATTTGGGGTGGCAGGCATACAGAATTGACTAACTTAAAGAAAGCTATTCCAAAGCACCTTAGGGGAGAAAAGGTTGCAGAAGAGGCAATAATAGAGCTTGCCAGTACGGGGTTTATAATAACAAAGCAATCAACGGGGGAAATGCACATTCCATTAAATTCAAAAAAGCAGCAGGAAATTTACGATTTTGTGAAAAATGAATAAAAAGAAAAAAATCAAAATAAATGAAAAATTATTTACAGCTTTAGCTACAGAAGAAGTGTTAGCTAAAGAATGGAATAGTAAAGAAGATGAAGAAGTTTGGAGAAATTTGTAATACTAAAAAATGAAAATTAGAAAAGCAAAAAAGGAAGATCTGAAAGGGATAATGGGATTGTCTTATAGATTATTTAGCAAGTTTGAAAAACTAGATAACAATGATAAATTAATAAAAAGTTATTTTGGAAGCAAAAAACAATATCATGACTTTTCAAAGGAAATTAAGAAAACTACAAATTGCTTTTTTATTGCGGAAATCGATAAAAAAATTGTAGGCTGCCTTTCTATAAACATATTTGACAATTATCCAATGTACCAAATAAGAAAAAAAGGGCATTTCGACTTATTGATAATCCATCCCGAATATAGGGATAAAGGTATTGGGAAAAAACTTATCAATGAAGGCTACAAATGGTTCAAAGAAAAAGGAATTAAAAATTTCACAGTTACAACGCACGCATTAGACAAAGAAGCAAGCAAATTTTGGAAACATCAGGGATTTAATGAGTATAACATAAAATATGAAAAATGAAAAAACTATCAATACTAGGCAGCACTGGCTCTATTGGCACGCAGACTCTTGAAATAGTAAAAAACAATCCTTCTGAATTCAGGGTAGCTGGCTTAACTACCAATAACAACATTGAATTATTAAAAAAACAAATTCAAGAATTTAAGCCAATAGCGGTTGCGGTTATGGATGAAGAAAAAGCAGATTTTTTAAAAGGGGATATTAATATTAATGTTTACTCCGGGATTGGCGGAATAATAAAAATTGCAAAATTAAATGAAGTAGATACTGTTGTTAATTCTTTGGTTGGCTCCATCGGTGTTAAGCCTACGATTGAAGCAATCAAAAATAAAAAAAACATTGCATTGGCAAACAAGGAAACATTGGTTACGGCAGGCAGCATCGTAATGGAAGAAATCAAAAAAAACAATGTTAATCTGATGCCAATTGATTCGGAGCATAGTGCAATATTCCAGTGCCTGAACGGAGAGGATATCAATGATGTTAATAAGATAACAATTACTGCTTCTGGCGGCCCATTCAGGGAATTTACAAAGAAGCAGATGGAAAATGCAACAGCAAAAGGCGCATTAAAGCATCCTACATGGAGCATGGGTGATAAAATTACAATTGACAGCGCAACTCTTATGAACAAGGGCTTTGAAATAATAGAAGCGCATTGGCTTTACAATTTCCCGTACGAAAAGATTGATGTTGTGATACACCCTCAAAGCATTATCCATTCCATAGTCGAATTTAAAGATAAATCTGTTATTGCGCAGCTCGGCAACCCTGACATGAAAATCCCGATACAATACGCTTTAAGCTACCCAAAAAGGCTCGATTCAATCTCAAGAAAACTGAATTTGACTGAAATAAAAAATCTTAGTTTTGAAAAGCCCGACTTTGAAAGGTTTCCGTGCTTGAAGTTTGCCTATGATGCGGGAAAGGAAGGGGGGACAATGCCTGCGGTATTAAACGCTGCCAATGAAATTGCAGTCCAGCATTTTTTAGGCAATAAAATAAAGTTTTTAGATATTCCGAAATTGATTGGAAAAATGATGCAAAGGCATAAACTAATAAAAAATCCAAGTTTGAATGAAATTTTGGATGTTGATAAAAAGATAAAGGAAGAAACTAAAAAAATTATCCGTAAAATAGAGTATTAATATTTTAAATGTAAATAATTAAAGTTTTTAAAAATAACCATATAAAATATAATTTAACTGAAAATGAACATTGCAATTATTGTCGCTGGAGGAAAAGGCAGAAGGATGAAAACAAGGATCAATAAGCTTTTTCTTTTGCTCAGCAAAGAGCCAATAATTTTTCATGCGTTAAAAAAATTCCATGAAAATAAAAATATCAATAGGATAATATTGGTGGTCAATCCTGAAGACAAAAGCAAATTTAAGTCCATAATCAAAAAAAATGATTTTAAAAAAATAATAAAAGTTGTTGATGGCGGCAAAGAAAGGCAGGACTCGGTTTATAGCGGGATTAAGGCAATTGAAAAGGCCAATAACGATGATATAGTAATTGTGCATAATGCAGCAAACCCTTTTGTTGACGAAGCCACGATAAGCAACTGCATCAATGCAGCTAAAAAATACGGCGCAGCAGTTGCCGGATTTCCGGCAAAAGACACTATAAAGGCTGTTGAAGGCGGGTTTGTAAAAAAGACGATAGACAGAAAAGCCTTATGGCAGGTCCAGACTCCGCAGGCAATGAAATATTTCCTTGCAAAAAAGGCGTTTGAAGCCGCTTACAGGGACAATTTCTATGGCACTGATGATGTAAGCCTTGCTGAAAGGATTGGCGGAACTGTCAAAGCGGTTTATTGCCCCAGGGAAAACATTAAGATAACAGACCACTATGATTTGGCTTATGCGAGCAAGTTAGTTAATGCATCAAGAATTGGAATAGGGCAGGATTCGCATAAATTCACCAAGAACAAGCCTTTGATTATCGGCGGCATAAATATCTCCGGGAAAAACGGCTTTGAGGCCAACTCCGATGGCGATGTGGTTTTGCATGCATTGTTCAATGCCTTAAGCACGGCAATTGGCTTCAAGTCTCTGGGATTTTATGCCGATGAAATGTGCAGAAAGGGCGTAACAGACAGCAAAAAATACATAGGGTTTATCTTAGGGAAACTGAATGAAAGAAATTACAGAATAAACAATGTTGCCATAATGATTGAGGGAAAAACCCCCAGAATGGACGAGCATATAGATAAAATAAAAGGCTCATTGGCAAAGATATTAAAAATTAAAAAGGAAAATATCGGAATTGCCGCAACTTCTGGGGAAGAATTGACGGAGTTTGGAAAGGGAAAGGGAATGCAGTGTTTTTGCACGGTTACGCTTGTGAGTAATCGCGTAACAAGAAAGTAGGCGCTACTTCTTCGTATCCATGCTCCAAATATATATGCCTTAATTTTGCTTCAGCTTCATCGGTAGTAAGATAGAGGCAATGGACTACCCTCATTTCAGAAAGAATTCCAATAACATGCTCTATAAAAGATCTTGCATAGCCTCTACCCCTATATTGAGGAAATATCTCAAATCTGCCATGCACAATTTTCAGATCAGTCCTATCAATTTCAAATCTTCCTATTCTCCTCCCATTAGACTGGCCATGGACTAGTAGTTTTGTTCCAATAGATTCGGACTCAAATTCCATACTTACCTTCTGGGAAATTCCGTCGTTCATAGCGATAAGTAAATAGGCGCTTTTAAAAATTTTTTGTTTAAATGTAATAAAAAGATATATAAATTCTATTAATTTTAGGATTTTAATGGATAAAATAAGTCTTAAGTCTTACGCAAAAATAAATCTTTCTCTTTATATTTTTAATAAATTGAAGAATAATTATCATAACGTGGAATCGATAATGCATCAAATTAATCTATGCGACACAATAAGAATAAAAAAATCAAATCAAAACAAAATTATAGTAAAATCAGACATTAAAGAAATCCAAAACAAAGATAATTTGGCTTACAAAGCCGTTTTTTTACTAAAGAAGCAATGCAAAATAAAAGAAGGCGTTGAAATAAGCATAAACAAGAAAATCCCTTTGCAGGCTGGCTTGGGAGGCGGCTCCAGCAATGCAGCGGCAACTTTAATTGCTTTAAACAAATTATTTAATTTAAAATTGAATAAAAATCAATTAATGAAACTTGCATCAAAAATAGGCTCTGACGTGCCATTTTTCATTGAAGGAAAAACATGCCTGGTTTCCGGCATTGGAAATAAAATTAAAAAAATAGATTCAGATTTAAAATTAAATTTTTTAATAGTAAAACCCAATATAAACATATCTACAAAATGGGCTTACAATGAATTTGACAAATACAATAAAAAAATTTCAAAAATTAATAAAAACAACAATAAAAATTTAATAAACGCCCTGAAAGAAAACAACCTTAAAAAAATTGCAGAAAACCTGCACAACGATTTTGAGGCAGTAATAATAAAAAAATACCCGATAATAAAAAAGATAAATAATGACTTGATAAAAAATAATGCGTTGAATGTCATAATGACGGGCTCTGGCTCAGCAGTCTTCGGGATTTTCGAAAATAAGGACAATGCTTTAAGCGCTTATAAAAAATTAAAAGGGAAATATAATTTTGCCTGCTTATCACAATCTTTTTAAATGAAATTTGCATACTTTGGCTAAAATGAAAATTTCTGTTGCGAAAAACTCGGGCTTCTGCTTCGGAGTAAAGAGAGCGATACATATTGCAGAGGAAGTTGCCTCAAATAACGACAAGCCGACTTATGTTTATGGCCAGCTGGTGCACAATGAAACAGTTATCGAAAACCTGAAAAGCAGGGGAATTGTCTTTGCTGAAAACTTCGATGAAATCCCGAATGATGCAATAACAGTATTAAGGGCGCATGGAGAGCCGGAAACAACATACCAAAACCTGCAGAAAAAATCAATAGTGTCCGGGAAAAACCTCACTGACGCAACATGCCCTTTAGTTACATTGGTCCATAACGTCGCAAAAAAATTAAAGAGCAGCGGCTATGAAATCATTTTGTTCGGGAAGCACGACCATCCAGAAGCTATAGGCACAAGCTACCACATCAAAGGAAAAGACACTTTCATTGTAAGCGATCCGGAAAAAGCGCACTTAGCTGCTGATTACATCAAAAAAAACAATTTTGAAAAAGTCGCGATAATATCGCAGACAACCATGTCTGTCTATGGCTATAAAAAATTAATAGATGAGCTCAACAGCATTATGGATAATGGCAAATTTGAGGAAATACACTTGAGCATGAAAGACCTAAACAAAAAATACGGCTATGTTGACACAATATGCAACCCTACAAAGCAAAGGCAGGTTGGAACAGAAGAGCTTGCGAAAGAGGCTGATGTTATGATTGTCATTGGAGGCAAGAACTCCTCTAATTCAAAGGAACTGGCGCATAAGTGCGAGGAAATAGGCGTTGAAACCTATTTCATACAGGAGGAAAGCCAGCTTCAGGGCGAATGGCTTAATGGAAGAAGGCATATCGGTGTGACTGCAGGAGCCTCAACGCCGGATGAAACAATAAAAAATGTCGTTGAAAGAATAAAAGAGATGGCAAATGGAATTCCAGGAAATATTAAGTAGATACAAGAGGATTGTTGACGGGAATCTTGCTGTTTTCCTTGAAGGTAAAATAAAAAATGCAAATGACAGTTTTTTGAAAACAAGCTACTCGTTTCTTAAGGAATATGCCCTGAGGGGCGGCAAAAGGGTAAGGCCCATTGCGACAATAATGGCATACAAGGCAGTCGGGAACAGCAATGAAGAAAAAATTTATCTGCCTGCATTAAGCACAGAGCTTTTCCATTGCTCCTCATTGATACATGATGATATAATGGACGAGGATAGCTTAAGAAGAAACAAGCCGAGCATGCATAAATTAATGGAAAAATACTTTCTGAGAAAATCTGATGAAGCAAGCTACAATGGGGATATTTTCAGCAAAGAATCAAGGCGCTTTTCAGTCTCCATGGCAATCCTTCAGGGCAACATACTTTATTCCCTTGCTGAATCCTGCCTCATAGAATCGGATTTCAGCAAAAAAATGATAGTTCAAGCTGTGGAAGTAGCTAATAATTCTTACAGGACAGTAAACCACGGCCAGATGTTTGATATACTGCTGGCAGGAAAAAGCAATTTAAGCGAGAAAGAATATCTGCATATGGCGGCAAATAAGACAGCCAAGCTTATAGAGGGCGCAATTGAAATTGGCGCGTTGTTTGGCAATGCAAGCCTGAGGCAAAAAACTGCATTGAAGAATTACGCGATTAATGCCGCATTGGCATTCCAGATACAGGACGACATAATTGACGTAACTGAAGGCATGAAAAAGCGCAGGCTTGGCTCGGACATAAGGAAAGGAAAAATGGCTTTGGTAACAATAAAAGCATTGAGCAAGGCAAACAAAATCCAAAAAAATTTTTTGTTGGGAGTTATCCGAAATAAAAATCCGTCGGAAAGCGACATTAAAAAATACATCAACATTGCCAGTCAAACTAAAGCAATTGAGCATTCCAAAAAAACAGCTCTGGAAAAAATAAAAATGGCAAAGTCGTGCATTACAGAGGCAGGCTTGAAAAAGGAAAGCCTGAAGTTTTTCATTGATTTTGCTGACTTCATGGTTGACAGGAGAATCTAGCCTGTAACAAGGCTTATTGCCTTTTTTGCAATAAAATCGCTTCTTAGAAGGAAAATGCCGATTTCCTGGTTGATTTTCAACATTTTCCTGTGCCTTTCCATAAAGCCCAGAATTTTTTCATGCAGATTTTTGATTTTAAGGTAGCCATTAAGTTTTTCGCAATCGTAATCGTTATTAATTATCTTTTTTGCAACCTCATCCCCTGAAAGCATTGCAGAGTAAATTCCCTCTCCGCTAAGCCCGGATGTAAACCCAGCGGCATCGCCTATCAGGAACTTATTTCCAAACTCAAATCCCCTGAAGTCATAGTTAATCAGAAAAGCCTCAAATCTTGCACCTGCATAATCTATCTTTCTCTCATCCAGCCATCTATGGAAGTTTTGCTTCAAAACACTGGTTTTCATATGCCTCAAATCCATGCCGCAGCCTATTGACGCATAATTTTTATACGGGAAAACCCACGCATAGCCATAGCCAAATTTATCGGCGTCAAAAATAATCTCCATATCATTAAAGCGGCCCCTGATGATGTATTGTATTGCCATGTGGGTTTTTTCATTGCCCAGTCCCAAAAATTTTCTTACAATCGAATTGGAGCCGTCTGCCCCGATAAGGCAGTCAAAGGCTATCTCATTTCCGTCAGCAAAAACCGAATTTTCTTTCAGCTTTGTTACATTTGAGTTCACTCTTACTTCGGCGCCTGCTTTTTCAGCCTGCTTCAGCTGCCACTGCCCAAAGTCCTTTCTGCTTGTAGTGTAAACAAAAGGCTTTTTGTCCCTGATTACTATGCTTTGGCGCTTTGACCTTACAACAACAGAATCAAAGCTCCTCTGGATTATACTTTTGTCGATTAAGCTTTCATCTTTTGTTGTTAAGCCGCCTGCGCAAACCTTTGGCCCCACAATGCTGTTTTTTTCAAGAACAATAACCTTTTTGCCGTTTTTAGCCAGGGTTTCTGCTGCCTTTAAGCCTCCAGGGCCCGCTCCCACTACAGCCACGTCATATTTTTCCACAACCAAAGAAAGTGAAAACAATATAAAAAATTAACTGATATCTCTCTTTATATTCATCATCAAATAAATAATTTTAAAAGCAATAAATGATGGACAAAAACAAATGAGATATGCGCATTCAATAACCCTGAAGGTTTTCTGCAAAGAAGCTGACAATTATAATGGGGTTTTAAAAAAGTTTCTTGGCTTTTTTCCAATGTATAGCGAAGTGACATATGTCACCAGTTAAAATAAATTTATAAAATCATGATAAACTTCTCCAGGAGTCTTGTTATCAAGACTGCTATGTGGTCTAAAGTGATTATATCTCATCCTAAATAACTCCAAATCGTTATTGCAGAATTTAATTTCATAGTCCATAGTCTTGAAGAGCCTTTCTACCTTTCCAGAAGTCTGAGGACTATGGACTTTAGTCCTGATATGCTTTATTCCTCTTCTTTTGCACCATCTGTCAAATCTGCTATTCTTGCTGTTTAAGCCATAAGCTCCACCATTGTCTGTTAAAATTTCACGAGGTCTACCATGTTTCTGGATAAGCTTGTCTAGTATACGTGTAACTACATGCGTAGTTACTTGCTTTAGCTTTACTAGGGCTAGGCTATACCTAGAGCAGTCGTCAATAATAGATAATGTGTAGCAGTCTCCTTTATCCATCTCGTCTGTATGATCAATCTGCCATAGGCTGTTGGGATGCTTTCTTTGCCATCTTATCCATTTCTTTTGTTTGCCTTTATTCTTGCTCTCACGACACAAATTATGCATATTGAGTATCTTGTCTATAGACCTTGCAGAAACACCTATTCCAGACAGATGTAAGACTAGCTTATCTGAACCCCAACCCGTTCTTTCTCGTAAGGATATAACCTTCTCTTCAATTGCCTTGTTTAGCTTGGTATGGATTGTATGAGGCCTACGAGAATTGTCTGATAAATCCCAGCCGCCTTCCTCTAGTCTCTTAATCCACCGCTTAAGTGTTCTTATGGCAGCATCATAACTAAACCTAGCTTTGAGAATTCTTCTGCATTGTGAATAAGAGAATCCCTTATTTTTAAGCTTAAAGAATTCTTTACGTATCTCTTCTTTTTTCATGTACACCACCCAAATTCAGCAAAATGAGCTGAATTTTAAGGGTGGTGACATATGTCACTGCGGAGCACACTTGGCTTTTTTCCATTTAATCCGGAAAAGGAAAAAATCATCATTAAAGAGACAGAGGCATCTGGCTTTGAGGACAAAAAGATAATAATCCTTGAGTCAGCATTGACGAAGGAAAGGCACATCAGGGAATTTGTGGAAAATTTATCTGAAAATTTGAGCGAAGAGGAAAAAAGCAGGATTTTACTGCAAAAGGAATCAAGACTGGATAAAATCCTTGATTTCTTTTTGAGATTTGACAAGGATGAGGCAATAAACCACAATAAATTGGTATTGACAGATGGGGGAAACTGCTTTCATATCAGGATGAGCATAGCTGCTTTTCCGAAAAGAAGAGAAAAAGCACTGGAAATAGTAAACCTTATCTTTAAATTGAGGTGAGAGTATATTTTTTCTATATTGATAATAAATAATAAAATTAAATAGGCTAAAAAATGCTTCTTTTTAAAGAATAAGCAAGATAAGACTTTTTTTTAGCTTAGATGATATTTTTTATCATTTATTTCTTTTTTTAAATCATAGAAATAAGTTTTCTCTTTAAAATAAACATTATTCAATTTTTTCATGCTTATATAGCGCTTATAACCCTCTTATTTTAAGAAATATAGCTTTTTTGGCCATATTTTTTATTTTCAGAAATAATAAAGAATATAAATAACTGTTGATTTATAGTGCAAAGTGGGTGGTTAAATGCTGGAGAAAATTAAAAATGCGAAAATAGGCAGCATTTTGCCTGTTTACGAGGCAATTGAAAATATTGATGCTGAAGAGTTTTTCATAAAATTGAGCAATTACGGTAGAGACAGGAATTCTGTTTTAATCCAGACAGAGGAAAAGAGCATTTGCAGCGTAAATCCATGCCTGAAAATAACAGGAAAGAATGAAGAGTTTGAAATAAAGGCCCTGAGCAACACCGGAAGGAAATTTTTGCAGTTCCTCAAGGGAGACTTCAAATTCTGCGATAAGGTTGAGTACGGAAAGAATGCAATAAAAGGCAGGCTAAAGCCTTCAAGGAGAAATGTAAGCGAAGACCAAAGATTAAGGCTTAAGAATCATGCAGACATCTTAAGGGCAGTCGCTTTTAAATTCAAGCCGGCAATGGCGCCTTTCAGGCATTATGGCGGATTATGCGGCATGCTTTCCTATGATTTTATTGACCAGTTTGAGGATCTTCCTAAAAATATGCAGGACTTGAATGAGCCTGATTATGAGATGTATTTTCTTGACAGCCTTTTTGTTGTAAACCACAAGGAAAACAAGGCTTACATCATAGCAAACGCCTTAATAACTGATGAAAAAAAGGAAAAATGCTATAACGAATGCCTGAAGGCAATTGAAAGCTGCAAAAAAGCCATAAGCAAAAAAAATCCGAAGATAAGGAAATACAAGAAAAAGCCTTTTCAGGTAACGGCAGATACGCCCAAGGAAGAGCTTGTTCAAATTGCAAATAAGATAAAAAACCACATCTTTGAGGGAGATATCTCGCAGGCTTCCATTTCCAAAATGATAATAGCGAATTATAATGCAGAGCCTTTTGACATATTCAGGCAGTTAAAGCAGATTCTCAAGGCTGATATGTTTTATGCCAACAGCGAAACAGGAATTTTGCTTGGAAGCCTGAATTCAAATCTAAGAGTTAGCGGCAATGAGGAAAAGGCTTTTGAAGCCACCATAATCGGAGCGGAAAAGCCGAGCAGCATAAACAGGGATTTGGATAATAAGTATGAGGTAGAATTAAAAATCAACAGCAGGGAAATAGCCAAGCATACTATGCTTATAGATTTGGCAAGAAATGATATGGCCAAAGTTGCAAAAGCGGGAAGCAGGCATGCGGGCTTATTGTACCATACTGAAAAGCGCCCAAACAGACAATACCTTTTTTCAGTTGTTAAAGGAATTTTGAAGCAGGATTTAGATGCTTTGCACGCATATTCCGCAATAATGAGCCAGGCAGGAATCCCAAAAATGGCCGCTGCAAGGATTTTAAGGCAATACGAAAAAACAAAAAGGGGCTTTCATAACGGCGCAGTTTGCTTTCTATCACCTGATGGGGATTTCGACAGCGCAGTTGCCGCAAACACCATAAGGCTGAAGGGCAATAAGGCTTACCTGATGGGCGAAGCTAATGTTTCTTCTGACTCCAAGCCGGAAAGTGCATTCCAGGAAACTGAAGATTCAGCAAGAAAATGCGTAGATGCCATAAAACTTGCAGGTGGCTTAAAATGAAAGCGCTTTTTATCGATAATTTTGATTTCACATACAGCTTAGCCGATGAATTTGAGAAAAAAGGCTGCGAAGTCCTGGTTTACAGGAATGACGCAGACCTAAGGGTCATAGATGCCGCAATAAAAAAATTCAAGCCCAGCCTTATTGTAGTTTCAGGCTCGGGCTCTATAAAAAACTCCGGGAATAGCAGCGAAATAATAAGCGCTTATCATGGAAAAATCCCCATATTTGGCATAGGCGTCGGGCATCACTGCATCATCAGCCTTTTTGGCGGCAAAATGGACAAGGCGCCCGAGGCAATATTCGGAAAGATGCCGAAAATAACCCATGACGGGAAAACAATTTTTAAGAAAATTGAAAATCCTTTCCAAGCAGGGATGCACAGCCTTATGGTAGGAAGCGACATCCCCTATGTCCTTGAGGTAAGCGCAAGAAATGAGAATGATGCTGTCATGGCTGTGAGGCACAAGGAGCATTTTGTCGAAGGCGTGCAATTCAATCCGGAAAGCATTTTAACCCCTGCCGGAAGCCAAATTATAGATAATCTGCTGGGAGAAATCAAGAAATAATTGTTCTTTTTTTAATAGGAAAACTCTTCAGGAATAACTTAAAACTAAAATGCTTTTTTCAAAAAACAAAAACAATTCTTTGAAAGGCAAAGTCGCTGTTGTAACCGGGGCAGGAAGGGGCATAGGAAGGGCAATTGCTCTGGCTTTGGCAGAGCAGGGCTGCAATGTTGTTATAAACTCGAGGACAGAAACTGAGTTAAGGCAGGCAGAGAAAGAAATCAAGGCAAAAAATGCTGATGTTTTGGCAATAAAGGCCGATGTCTCAAAATTGAGTGATGTGAAAAAAGTCATCAGCGAAACGATTAAAAAATTCAGAAAAATAAATATTCTAGTCAACAACGCCGGTATCGGCCCTTACAAATCTCTGGAAGAGCACAATTATGGCGAAATCAACGGAATTATAGACATAAACTTAAAAGGCACCATTTACTTTGCTAGGGAAGCTTTGCCTTATCTAAAAAAAGAGGATTACGCAAGAATCATAAATATCTCATCCGGCATTGGAAAGGTCGGGATTGCAAACTTTACAGTTTACTGCGCAACAAAGTTCGGGGTTATAGGGTTTACGCAGGCATTGGCTGATGAATTGCGGAATGTAAAGGTTTATGCTGTCTGCCCCGGAGCAACCGACACGAGGCTTTACAGGCAGAATTTCCCCACCAGCAGAAACTTTTTAATAGACAAGCCAGAGAAGGTAGCTAAAGTTGTTTTGAGGCTCTGCTTGTCTGATGATGTAAGAAGCGGGGAAGCTGTTGAGGTTTGAACAATAATAAAGAAAACATTAAAAATCCAATAATTTAAATTTATTAATAAAATATCTCAAAAATAATTAAAATAAAAAATGCCGAAAATAAAAATCGCACCTTCAATTTTGTCTGCAAACCAGGCCAAGCTGCAGGAGGAAATCAATGAAATAGAGGATTTTTCCGACCTGCTGCAGGTTGATGTAATGGACAATATTTTCGTTCCGAACATAACGCCGCAGGCAGAGCTTTTAAAGAAATTCAGCACAAAAGTGCCTTTGGACATACACTTTATGGTCAAGGAGCCAAGCAACGATTATATTAAAAGCTTTATTAATGCAAATAAAAAATTAAAAATAAACAATATAACTGTCCATCAAGAGGCTTGCAAAAATCTCAAAAAAACATTAAATTTTATTAAAAAAAATAAAATTAAGGCAGCGGTTGCAATAAATCCTCAAACTTCTTTAAATAAAATAAAAAGTGTTTTGAATAAGGTTGATATGGTTTTAATCATGACTGTTGAACCTGGATTTTCAGGCCAGAAATTCATTGAAAGCACTTTAACAAAAGTAAAAGAATTAAGAAAATTAAAGCCGGATATGGATATAGAGGTTGATGGCGGCATTAATGACAAGACAGCTCCCTTGGCGGTAAAGGCAGGAGCAAACATTCTTGTTGCGAGCTCTTTCATCTTCAAGAGCGATGACAAGATAAAAGCAATTAAAAAAATAAGGGATGCGGTAAAAAAATGATTTGGGCATTCCTGTCTATATTGTCAGGCTTTGGGGATGCGGTTTCTTTCGCAATCATAAAGAAATTGAATAAGGTAGATGTTTATGTTAAATTAATGCTTTATTGCCTGGTAGCGCTGCCTTTCTTATCGGCAGGATTTTTGTATTACGAATTTCCAAAGGTTTCTCCGGGTT
>JAGVXV010000049.1 GCA_018303625.1 Candidatus Woesearchaeota archaeon | reverse complement strand
GGAAAGAAAAATCTTGATGATGGAATATTGCCGAAATTATACAGCCTGTCCTGCATTGTCACAGTCTTGCCATCAATATTGAAGTGGTCTAATTTTCCTCCGTTAGCTATAACAGAGCCAATGTAACCCAATCCTTTGTCATTATGAGGGCCGTCAACAATTACATTTTTCTGGTTGATTTGCGTCCTGTACTCTGTTGCTGTATGAACGCCTATCACAACAGCATTATCATATTTTGAAATTACTTCTCCCCCGTTAATCATTGTCTGCTTTTCAGAAACAGGGTTTCTGAGCCCAAAAACAAAGCCACTTATCTCTCCTTGGGCCAACTCTCTCTCAAGCTGCGCCAGAGATTGCGGAGCGCATTGAATGCAGATTTTTGTTTTGGAAAATGAATCCGAATCAGCAATGCCGTCAATAAACTCTTTATTGCCCGAGATTGAGTCTTTCAAACCATTCGTAAAATCTTTCCCGTACTTTAAGTTGATAGGAGTTGCCCTGTGCCATTGGCCATCCACAAAGACAGAGCTTTTTTCCCCTAAAGATGTTATTGGCTTTGTTTTGTCTATCCCTGCCAGGCTGCGGTAGAATTCAGCATCTCCGTAAAGCCTGTCGTTGCCGGCTGAAAAAACAGCATTTTGTATTTTTATAAAATCTCCAGTTTCGCGGTAAAGCCCATTATTTTTAAGATTCACATCAAACCCGGATTTCTTAAATGCGCAGCCGGAGCTTTTGCATGAAGCCTCAAACACATCATCGCCTGATTTTATGGCTATATTTTGGTTTTCTCCGACTAAAGAAATTTCTTTCCCATCAATCACAATATTCTCGCCGTTCTGTCCCAGGCTTTTTGCCTGCGCAACATCAACAAGATTATTGTCTTTGTAATAAAATCTTAATCCGCCGCCTTCAAGGGACTCAACCATAATGACATTAGTCATTGCCCTGATTTGGTTGATGTCAAATGCCTGCCCCTTTTCGTCAAATATCCTCTCATCTTTAATCTGCAAAGTGCCTTTGCTTAGATCAAAATTCTTTCGCGTATTTTTGCTCAGGAATTTTTGCGCGATTTCCCTGTCTCTAGGGTCTGTTATAGGTCCCAACTCGCTGAAATAAGCTTTTCCAGCCTCAGGATTGTTTAAAACCACCTCAGGGTTTTTCCTTACAAATTCCTTTGCCTTTTCAGGATTCTCCCTTATTGTACCTTGAGGATCCTGCATAAAAGAATTCCTTATGGAATTGTCATCGCCCCAGTCTATGTGGCTTGTGCTTTTTACTTCTATGGTGATGGAGCTAAACAGAATAAGGCATATTACTGCCATTGCATAAATCTTCCTTATTTTCTTATCTCCAGATAGAACCATTTGCTGTCTATGCCTCCTTGTATGTCCACAGCGGTGATGTTTATTTTATGGATGCCGATTTGGCTTTCCATTGGAAAAAAGGCAATAATGCCCAGGGTAGGATGTATGTCAAACAGGCTGGAATCATCAATGTAGAAAATCTGGTCATCATCAGGATCTGAAGCCTTGAACCTGTATGCGAATGTGCTGTTTGCAAATGCTATGGAATATGGTGCAGTTTCAAGCAACGGGGGCATGTTTTCAGTGGCTTCCGGAACCAAAGCGCTTTCGGATGCGGAAAATTCTGGTTTGCAGTTTTCACCTTGGAATTTTGCCCCAAACATGTATATATAATTCCCATTAATATCATTTCTTGAGTGATTATCAGCAATGAGGTAGATATCCGTGCATTTGTCAAAATTAATGACAGATATATCCAGGTCCTGGCCTGTCAGATAAGTCAGATCTATGTAATTTGGCTCTTCAATAATCTTATCAACAAGCTCTTTTGAGATGTTGTAAATATGCCCCAATCTTACAGGAAGCCTGTAAAGAAATTTGCCAAATTCCAGCTTTGTATCCCCTTTTTCAGCAGTCAGGGAATAATTGAGGCCTACAATCACTTCATCATTAATGATTGTTGCCTTAACATCTAAATCCTCCTCTGTAAAGTTAAACCCCTGCGTTTCAAATAAAGTCAAGTTTATGCAGTCCCGGAAATCTTTTAGAATGGAAAAGCCCAGTTCGCTTTCCATATTTCCTTTTGAAGGCATAGCATCTATGTCATTAAAATAATAATACGGCACTCTTATGTAATCGTTGTCAAATCTCTCCAGCGGCAGGACAAAATATCCGCCTCTCCAGCCGATTGTGTACGCACTTTTTATTGAGGATTCTCTCAGGCATATATTTATGTAATTTTCAATCGGCTGGAATTCAGGATTGATATTTTGGGCAAATTCAGCTTCTTTTATCACCTCTTCTTTTGCACCTTCCTTGTTTATGAAATTGATTAATGCAAAAGCAATAATCACCACAATCCCCAGCAATACAAAAATTGTAATCTGCCCTTTTTTCATTTTCCCTTAACTAATCTTTTTATCTTAATCTCGACTGTGTCATCCTCCTTCAGCGGAATGAAATCAACAACATCCTTTGGAATCCAGATTAAATAGCCGCGGCCGGATTTCGCAATCCTTTTGGTGAAGGTCAGTTCCTTTGTCATAGTAAAACTATTAATAGCTATGACAATTTATAAATTTTGCGGTTGTTTCAGCCAAAAAGGAAAAAAATAAAATAACGGGTTATTGCGAAAAAAATAAATACCTCCTCTTTTTGCCCCCTGCTGCGCAGGATTTAATCCAAATGCAGTAGGCATTGGTGGCAGGAAACCATGAAAAGCAAAGAAACAAAAAGCAAGGCTAAAAAATACCATGCCCAAATAATCATAGGCATTCTGGCAGCTATTTTTGTTTTTTCTTATGTATACTATGTGCTGATGCTTAACGGCTTTCAGGGTGATTTCAGCAAAAACCTCAGGCTGCTGGAAGAGGCAAATGCAAAATACAACACTACGCTTTACACTTTCCCCTTGACAATTGATGAAGACAGGCTGCTGCTAGGGGATTTAGATAAACTAAAAAGTGCTGATTCAAAAGAGCCCTTTAAATTGCTGCTTGAATTCAGGGCAAAGCTTGTTGAGTCTGACATATTCTCCAAGGAAGGCTGGAAATATGGCAAAGCCTCCACAACAAAATACGGGTTTGGCTGCAAAAGCATCGAAAGGATAAGAAACTCGACTTACAACCGGAACGTCTCCGCGCAAATTGGCTTTGAGGCATTGGACATAACGGAAGAATTGATTGAAAAGTATCCGAAAGAGGCGCAAATTGCAAATTTAGATCAGCAAAGGCTTTTGTTTTTGAACCAGACATTCTCCCAGGAGCAAAAAAGCGCAAGAAGGGACAGGTCAATTGTTGAAAATGCATGCAAGAAGGAATAAAAGGTGATTAATATGCTAAAAAAGCCTGAAAGCATGGACGAATGTGTATATTTCACTAACAGGGATATAGGCTCGGGCAGGGCAATGGCATGGGTCTACAGGAAGCAATGCCCCAAATGCAGTGAAGGCGTGATGGGAAAGCCAATCAACAAACGCGGCAAGCCTGATAAGAAAGCTCCCGTATATGAATGCACAAAGTGCCATCACCAGATGTCAAATGAAGAAGCCGAGAAAATCATGCAGCTTGAAGTTGACTACAAATGCCCTCACTGCGGCTTCGAAGGCCAGACAGCAACAGAATATGAGAGAAAAAGCTTTCAGGGCGTTCAATCTTATGTTTTTGAATGCCAAAAGTGCAAAGCAAAGATTCCTTTGACAAAGAAATTGAAGGATACGAAGAAGAAGGGTAAGGAAGATATTCAATAAATTTTTAAAATAGTCGTTTTTTGTCCAATCTTTCGTACTTAAGTCCGAAAATATGGACAAAATTATTTTTTAATTTTTATTATTTTAAATATAACAACATTTTTAAATAAAAAACATTGTCTTTTTCTCTGGTGGTAAAATTCAGCAAAAATAATAAAAAAATAATTGTAACAAGCGCATTGCCATATGCCAACGGCCCTATTCATGTAGGCCATTTGGTTGAATACATCCAGACAGACATATTTGTACGCTTTTTGAAATTAATAGGCAAAGATGTTGTTTACTGCTGCGCTGACGACACTCATGGAACTCCAATTGAACTAAAAGCAAAAGAGCTGGGAATAAAGCCTGAGGATTTAATTGCGAAATTCTTTAAGGAGCATCAGGAGGATTTTGATGCTTTCTGCATAAAGTTTGACAGCTATTATTCAACAAACAGCAGGGAAAACAAGTATTTCTCTGATCTAATATTCAAGAGGCTGAAGGAAAAAGGATTCATCTATAAAAAAGAGATTGAGTCTATGTATTCTGAAAAAAGCAAAAGGTTTTTGCCTGACAGGTTCATAAAGGGAAAATGCCCGAAATGCAAGGCTCCGGAGCAGTATGGCGATGTTTGCGAAAATTGCGGGGCAACCTATAAGCCGACAGACTTGGTAGATGCTTATTCGGTTACAGACGGCTCCAAGCCAATACTGAAAAAAACAGAGCATTATTTTTTCAAATTATCCGAATTTTCAGGGCAGTTGGAAGATTGGCTAAATAAAAACAAAAATCTCCAGAAAGAAGTTGTGAATTTTGTTAAAAACTGGATTAAGGAAGGCCTGGAGGATTGGGATATAAGCCGGGATGCGCCGTATTTTGGCTTCAAAATTCCGGATTCAGAGCTTTATTATTATGTATGGCTTGATGCGCCAATAGGCTATATTTCAAGTTTCGCAAACTACCTTGGAAATGATGTAAAGAAAGCCGAAAAATCGTGGAATGAAAGCGAAATAATACATTTTATAGGCAAGGACATTGCCTATTTCCATTTCCTTTTTTGGCCGGCAACGCTGCTCGGCTCCGGCTTCAAGCTGCCCGATGCGATAAACGTGCATGGCTTTCTGACAGTAAACGGCGAGAAGATGTCAAAAAGCAGGGGCACTTTTTTCACAGCAAGGGAATTTGCAGAAAAATATCCTGCAGAATACCTGAGGTTTTACTATGCGAATGTGCTGTCAAAGAAGCTTGCGGACATAGACCTGAATTTTGAGGATTTTGTTGGCAGGGTAAACAATGAATTAGCAGGTAATTTAGGCAATTTTTGTTTTAGAATTATAAGCTTTGTCAATAAAAATTTCAACGGAAAAATAGAAGATATAGAAAACAGCAATGAGCTAATCAATAAAATAAACCAAAAAATAATAGAAATAAAAAATTATTATGAAAACCTTAACTTTAATGAGGCAGTAAGCGGAATCCTTGCGATTTCCGACCTGGGCAATAAGTATTTTCAGAACAACGAGCCGTGGAAACTGATAAAGAATGATAAGGATAAAGTGCAGAAAATATGCGGCTTGTGCTTAAATATTGCAAAAAATCTGTCAATATTAATTCAGCCGATTTTACCTAAATTCTCGGAAGAATTGCAAAGGCAATTGAATGTCAAAGATTTGAAATGGAAAGACTTGGGCTTTGATTTGAAAGAGCATAAGATCAACAAGGAAAAGATTTTAATAAATAAAATTGAGAAAAAGGCAGAGGAAGAAAAAACCAAAGAAATAGAATATGAAGTTGATAATAAAGTTAAAGATTTGGGACTTAAATTTCAGTTGGCCCAAATAAACAATATTAAGATTAAAAAGAAAAGCGAAGGCTTGGAAAAATTAAAAAAAGAAATTGAAAACAATGCAAAAAATATAAAGTTGCAAGATAATAAAATATACCTAGAAAGTAAGAAAATAAATAGAAATTTAGAACCGCCTTATTCTTATCTAATAAATTTAATAAAAGAAAAAGGCAAATTGCCTACTATAAACACTGTTGTTGATTCTTATAATCCAGTTTCTGTGAAATATCTTGTTTCTGCTGGTATTCACGATACAGCTAAAATTAAGGGGAAAGTCAGATTTAAGCTTACAGATGGTTCTGAAAAATACATCCCGCTCGGAAGCAAAGAATTGGAGAAAGTAGAAGCAGGAGAATATGCTTGCGTTGATGATGAACATATATTGTGCAGATTAGATGTAAAGCAGAGTGAATTTACTAAAGTTGATGACAAAACAAAAAGCGTAATGATTTATGTTCAAGGAAATAAAGAGAATAAAGATGAAGATTTGAAAAAAGCTTTGAAAGAGATTTGTGGGAATACCGTTAAATTTTGCGGGGGAAATTATAGAATATTGGGAGAAAAAGAGCCAGAAAACTTATTCCCTTTAAGCCTAAAAGTTGCAAAAATAATTGAAGTCAACGAGCATCCGGATGCGGAAAAATTATATGTCTTGAAAATTGATTTGGGCAGTGAGAAAAGGCAGCTTGTCGCAGGATTAAAAGAGCATTATAAAAATGAGGAATTATTAAACAAAAAAATAATTGTTGTTACGAATTTAAAACATGCAAAATTAAGGGGCATTGAAAGCCAGGGAATGCTATTGGCGGCAGAAGATAAAAAAGGAACTGTAGGTTTATTAACAATAAAGGATTCAAAAATAGGCAGCGAAGCTAAATTCGGAAGCTTGAAAAGTTCGAATCTGGAAATAAGCTTTGAAAATTTTAAAAAATTAAAAATCATTGTGAAAGAAGGAAAAGTTTTCTTTAATGAGCTTGAATTGAAAATCAGCAATGAGACTGTTTCTGTTGAGAAAGTAAAAGAAGGTATTGTAAGGTAATTCAAATTCTAATTAAAACTAAAAATATTTATATAGTAATAGTGTAAAAAGTATACTGAATAATCTAAAAATGAAAAAAAGAGCGCAAACTACTTTTTTTATACTTTTGGGCATATATATGCTAGTTGTTATTGCGCTATTCCTGTCTGCAGTAAAAGAAACTACAAAATCAGGGTTGGCGGCAGATGAAATTGAAACTGTTCAGTTAAATTTCGAATTAATCCCCATAAATAATTTTTTTGAGTCCTGCGTTAAAGACATCGCAGAAGAAGCTATTGTTTTAGCCGGCTTTCAGGGAGGCTTTGTTGAGCATATTCCCGGGATTCCGAAGCTTGAAACATCTTTCGCCGACATACAATTCTGGAAATTTCACGAGGCAAAGCTGTATTCCCAGTCTTTGAAGAATGTTGCTGCAAACCAGATAAGCGAATATGTTGGCAATAGGGTGCAGAGCTGCGCCTTATCAACCAAAGAGAAATTTCCTGCTGCAGGCTTTGGAGACAGATCTGTTGTAAATACCTTAATCAACAGGGATGATGTAGCAATTAACATGAATTTTGATGTAAAGATAGGCACTTGTAAAAAATGGCATGCATAGGATTAAAATCCCGGTAAGGCTTGGCTATATAATGGATTCTGCCGAAAAGATAATTGACAGGCAGATTAAGGATATTGATAAAATTGACCTTACATATCTTTCAGGCTTTGATTTTGAAGTATCGTCAATTATGAGCGATGACGAGGAAGTTTTATTCAAGATAGTGGATAAAAAATCAAGCATAGACAACGAGCCTTACATATTCCTGTTTGCGGAGAAATACAGCCTTGAGACTAACGGCATAGACTATCATCCAAGGCTTGATTTTATTAATGACATCAAAGCCAAGGTAGGAGAAAAGTACTCAAAGAAGGTCAGCGCAAGAGACGTGAATAACGACATTGCAAGGTTTACAAGCTCTTCCGATATTTTCCAGATAGCTGAAAACGGCCTTATAGATTTTACCCCTACAGCTGAAAGTATTGGATTGCACTTCGCCACAATAACTGTAGAGGATTCAAAAGGCTTTAAGGATACACAAGTTGTAAAGATTGAGGTTGTATGATAAATAATAGAGTTTTAGCTTTGATAATGGCAATTTTTATTAGCCTCAGTTCTGCAAATATAGCTTCAAGCCAAACAAGTGACGATAAAAATAAGGATTTCAACCCTAGCGATTCAAATACATGGCAGGATTCCGACGGCAATTATAAGCCTGAAGCGTATTCAAATATAGAAATACTCAATTCTGACAAATTCGACTGGAGCAAGGCTGATATGCCAAAAATACAAGATCAGCAAATACTTGAGCAGATAAAATGGCAAAAAGTGCCTGATAATAAAGTTGCAGAGATTACACATGCAGGCTCCTTATCTGCTGTAACTTTGCAGAATATGGGTCCTAAATTTGGCAGCTTGAAGCCGGAGGTAAGAAACTGGGCTTTGCTCAGCACAGCAGGAATAGAAGCAAAAGGAGTTACAGGGAATGGGTATATTGTAACCTTCAAAAAAAATGCAGATAATTCTGTAGCTTTGACAAACTCCTTGGACGATCCTTTCACTGGAGGTATGAAAGACACAATAATAATAAGCGCCAATGATGCAACCAAATTTACAGTTGAATACATTCCTGAAGGAGGCTTTAAGCTTACACCAAAAGATAAAGGCATTGTTAATATTGGAGAGCAAGACATTCAATTGGAAAAGGGAAGCATAGCAAAAGTTCAAGGCGAATCAATAGCAATTGAAGGCAAGGGAAGAGTTGTAAATAAAGATGATCCTAAAGAATCTATAACCAATAATGCAGGAACCGTAAATTTGCAAAGAAATGAGGAAGGAAAAATCACAAGAATTTCTTCTGAAAATGGCAATGTGTTGTTAAATTCTATTAGAGGCTCTGAAACAGATTCAACTTTCCTTAAAGGCAAATTTGAATACAATTCTGAAGACAAAAAAGTGCATTTAGAAGAGGGGGGAAGAGTTGATATTGCAAGCTCTAAAGAAAATAAAGCAATAGCAGAATTCTCAGCAGAAGCACAAAAAGGCCAAGGCGTTGATGTGCAGCTTACTGATAAATCTTCCAAGGATATCATGTCAAACAGGCAGCCAAACACTGTCTTTTACAATCCTGATAAAAAAGAAGTTCATGCATTTGGCATAGCTGCAGCAAGCCTCACTTTGCCTGTGGAAAACCAAAAAATGCAGATGGTTGTTGAATCGTCAAACCCAGACAACGTTGCATACATGAGCATTGACGGAAAGCCAAAGATTGTTGTCAGCCATAACGAAGGAACCAAGGTTGAAGTCAGAGCCTTGAGGGAGAATTATCCTATTAATTATTTATTGACAATAGGTAAGGATGAGGTTGATCCCAATAATCTCCCTTTGACAAAATTCTCAAAGCAGCCTCAAATTGGAGTGATAAAATCCTTTAAGGACGCAATTGGTCATTTCTCAAACTCAAATTTTGACCGCGACCTTGAGCAGATTGCGCCAGTAATACAGGTTGTTAAGCCAAATAATCTGCCCAATGAATTTTCAGGAAAAAACATTGTGGAAAATGCGGAAAAATCTGTAATGACTGCTGTCATGGGCAGCGACAATATTTATACAGCAGTGGCTAAGGATCCTATTAATCCGACAGCAAGGGTTGAAGTAGGGCTTGGAATAAGGGAAAAGCAGCTTATTGACTTTAATTTCCTTGACAAGCTGCGCTATAAGGAAGATCCATTTCCAGAGCAGAGAAAACAACTGGAACAAATTTTCGGCAAAGAAATACCAGAAGCTGGAGAAATAGAAACTGAAGAGCCAATTGCTCCTGCTTTGGAAATTTCCAGAGAAAAAGCAGCTGAAGAAAAATACAAAAACGCTTTGAATTATTTAAAGACAAACTTAAAGGGGGAATTAGGTTTAACATCTGATAATAAAGTTGTTTGCACCTCAGAAGAATGTGTTGTGGATTATGGCACAATGTTTGAAACTTTCAGGAAAGGCGAAGCTGTATATGACTTTGGGGCAGGAGAGGAAGGTAAAAAGGTTCTTGGATTGTATGATACAAAAGCAACAGAGGATAAAACACAATTAGCAGAAAAAATTTCTCCGCAAGCAAAAATTGGTGAAAGAGATGCAGGTGTTTTAGCTTACCAAAAACTGCATAACCAGCTTATTGAAGAGGGATTGTTGCAGGGGAAAAAATTAGTGGAAAGTGGTACCTATGGTCCAAACACAAAAACAGCGCTTGAAAAAGACCAGAAGCAGTTGCTGGATTATGGTTATCCTATGGGTGATTCATGTATAGCAAACTTATGTGATGGGAAGATTAGAAGCGATACAATTGTCTCTTTAGAAGTTTTGGCTACTGAGGGATTGGACATTTCCGAGATTAAGGCTGCCTCTAAAGAGCCGGCAGGAACAGTAATTAGTGATGGGAAAGTCTATAGTCGTGGAGAATACATAGGAGATATTAAAGATCCAAAAGATGTCGCATCTGGAACTATATTACCAACAGAAAATACTGGTTTAGCAGCACCTATACAAGTGCGACAAGACGGCACTGCCGTTTCGGTACAGTCAAAGCAAAAAGAAGAAATTGTTTATGAATTTAAAGATGGAAGGTGGGTTGAAAAGACTAGAACTCCAGTATCTGCAGAACAATTACCACTCCCATCAGTTCAACCTGCAGAAGTTCCAAAATCTCCAGTAACACCTGTTCCAACACCAACAACCGCTCAGGGAATTACAGCATTCCAATTAACTCCCACCACACAGACGGAAAAAAAGCTTGCTTTAGCAGGCTATGAGCTGTTTGCAGTCGGTTCAAGCAAATATGCTTATAACCCCGATGACGGCAGAACCTACCCTATAGACAACGACGAATTATCAGATACTCCAGTTAGAAAAGGTAGTGATGAAGATACAATAATTACAGACTTCATTAATATAAAATATTCAGAAATTCAATTGCCTTCAACTGCAAAACCAGGAGAAATACCGGCACCCACTACATACTCGCCTCCTTTTGTTCCTGGATATGTTATCCCTGCTGATGCAGATAAAGGCAAAATAACAGTAGACAAAGAAGGCATAGCGCACTTCTTCAATCAAAAAGGTCAGGAGATAGGGACTTATGATACAACATCAGGAAAAATTACTCACCTACCTCTAGAAACAGCAGAAAAAGCACCGACACCTGCACAACCATTAACACCTGCTGAGCAAAAAATACCTGCGAAACTGGTTGTTGACACTGAAGATATAGAAATCAATCTGGCATTTACTGACGGAATTCTAGGCTGGAGGACAGCTTATTTTAATACTCAAAATGATGAGATTAGCATAACTAGGTATAGGCCGAATAAAGGTAATCTGGAAGAATTAAGAAAAAATTTGCCTGAAATTTACGGTAAAAATACAATCACGGTGGAAAATAAGGACAATGATGAGGAGTTTGAGTCACAGTATAATGACGCTCTTGGGTGTTATACCCAATCAATCAGTGCTTGCTTGCAATTGCGAGCAGGCGATAAAATCAGGCCAAAAGTCGCAACAACTCAAGAAACAGGGTCGGCAGCGCCAGCAAAATCAGAAGAAACTTCAAAGCCTACAGAAACCCAAAAGGAAGTAAAAATCAATATTGGTAAAGTTCAAATGCCGGGTAACATACTGGTGTATACAATACCAGTAACTGAGGAAAAGATACAATTCACAAGAGACCTGAAAGGAAATTGGAATCCGCAGCAGGAAGCTAAAGGGCAAGGAGCGGTTACGTTGACAGACGACATGGTAGTAAAGTATTTACAAAGTGGAAATGCTTTTGTAATAACTTCCCAGCTTGCTCCATTGGAAGAATCTGCACCCATAGCATCAGCACCTCCTACCAGAACACAGGCTTCAGAAATTGTTGAAAACATAGGGGGTGCTAGCGATGACTTAATATTGGCAATACTTAACGACGAATACGGTCAATATGCTCCAGAAGAAGTTGAGGCGGCAGTAAATGAATATTCCAAAAGGTGGCCTGGAACAAACATGAATGATGTTTTAAAGCCTTCTCCGACAGTGACACCAGCTCCTACAATAGTGACTTATGGGAATTTTGACTTTTTCGTAGAAGAGGGAAAAACTTACATGGTAGTTGGAGATTTTGACAATTTTGAGGTCGTAGAAGGGGATATAAAAACAGGAAATTTCAAATATAAGGCTGGCGACCAGACAGTTGAAGTAAAAAATGGAGAATATGTTGCACCTAAAACTGAGGCTGCTCCTAGTCAGACTCTTCCAGTATCCCCGGCTCCTGACTATGATCCACAAAAACCTGAGACTGCTGGCCCGGCCATGGTTGAGGCAGCAGAGCAACTTAACAGAGGGGAAGTATGTCCAATAAGCGCTGTCCATGCCCAAGCAGCCTGCACTATTTCAATCCACGCCACTTTTTTCATGGCGACAAATACTAAGTTAGAAGTTCTGATGAGGGAAGATTTAGCTTCTTCACCTCGAGGTACTTATACGAGCAGGTACAATCCAAAAGGCGAACCTGTGCAAAATAATCCTAACTTCCCCTACAGGAATGATAACATTGAAACCTATTATAGGAGGAACCAATTATGGATTGAACCTGATTCGGGAATACCTCCAAAGCCCGGAGATATTATGGTATTGGACTATGAGGACCTTGATAGGCATGCTGCAGTTGTTATGGAAGTGAACGGCAAAGGGGAAGTTACCAAAGCATTTATGAAAAATTATTTGGATGAAGATAATTTAAAAGTTGTAAATTTTCAGGAGTGGAAGAAGCAAGCATACAACCCAGATGAAAGCAGATTGTTCCAAGGAATTAGGGGCTATGGCAGGATAATTAAACCTTTAGGGCAGGTGAAAGTAGCAAGCACACAATAACATTAACATAGCCTTATTATTTTGTCACAACTTAAATTTTTAAGTTATAATATTATATATCATATTTCTAATATTTCCATTACAAATAACAGATTACCATTAAAATATCTGTTACAAATATTAGATAATTATTCTGAAATAAATTATAGAAAAACTATATATAAAATCTTACTTTCTGTAAACTTTAACAGAAAAATATATAAAGCAGTATATAAATTATTAGCTTAATGGATAAGGAATTAAATCAAAACATGCTTGTTTTCTATACTTTAAAATATCTTCCTCAAAAAGAAAAAGTCAAAGTTCTTAGAGAACTGCAGGGCTATAATGAAAGAAAATACGGAAAGCAGTATGAGCATAAGGGCTTAGTCCAGAAATCAAGTGCGGAAAAGCTTGGCTCTAATGTCATTCTGGTTCCTATAAGCAATTTTGTCGAATTCCAGAATTTTTTCTCGAAAAATAATGTAAGAATAGAAGTGAAAGAGGTTTGGATAAGATGAGCAGGAAAGCGCAGGCAACCATTTTCATGATAATCGGCCTCATTATTGTAATCGGAGGAATCTTCTTTTTTTACCTGAGGCAGAAAACTTTGGAAACGCCAATTGAGCAGGAAGCTGAAGAGTTCAAGCCAGAGTTTGAAGTGCAAAGCCAATTAAAGGATTATGTTGATGCCTGCATACAGCAGCAGGTGCTGCAGGGCCTGGAAATAATAAGGCTG